>NZ_JBAQRT010000046.1:0-8649 GCF_049306435.1 Zavarzinia sp. | reverse complement strand
AAGCGGCCCTGCACGGTGCCTGGTGCGACCGCCGCGACCCGGCGGAGCCGCCCCCGTGGCGCCACCTGCTGGTGCTCTATAACCGGCTGCTGATGCTGCGCGACGATCCGCTGGTTCGGCTGAACCGGGCCGTCGTCGTCGCCGAGGTCGAAGGGGTGGCCGAGGCGCTGGCCGAGGTGGCGGCCCTGCCGGCGCATCTGCTGCGCGACCACCTGCCCTATCACGCGGTCAGGGCCGATCTCCTGCGCCGGGTCGGGCGGCCAGACGAAGCACGCGCCGCCTACGATCGCTGCCTCGGCCTGAACCCTGCCCCGGCGGAAGCGCTGTGGCTGAGGTGCCAGCGCGACCGTATCGCGCCGTCGCCCTGATCAGCCGAGCAGCACGAAGATGAACACCAGCGGCAGCGCCGCCCAGATCAGGGCGAAGACCAGCGCCCGCTTGAGCCAGGCGAGGATCAGCGCCGGCAGGGCCGAGACGACGCAGGCGATGCCGGCGACGACGGCGAAACCTTCGGCCATGCCGTTGCCCGCCGCATCCGTGCGGATGAACAGCGCCTGCCACAGCAGCAGGAGGAAAACGGCGATCTGAAGCCCGGCGACGGCGAAGACGGCGGCGCGCATCGGCCTTACCTCGTGTTGAGGAAAAGGATCAGGTCGAGGGACGGCGGCACCCGCCCGAGAAGCGACAGAAGGCCGTGGGCCTGGCCACGGTGATGGGTCTGGTGGTTGAAGACATGGGTCAGCATGTCGGCCCTTGAATTTTCCGCATCGCCGCGTGTCATGGTGCGATAGGCGATGGTGCCGGCGAAATCCGCTTCGGCCAGACCATCGATATAGGCGATCAGGCGCCGGTCCGTTTCCCGCCGCGCCGCGTCGAGCGCGGCGAAATCCTGGTGCAGGGTCTGGTCGAGACTGGTGATATCCGCCGAGGGTGTGCCGGTAAAACGGCCGAGCCAGATCAGATCCGCGACGAGGATATGGTTCAGCGTGCCCCGAAAAGAGCCGAAGAACGCCTTGAGGTCGCGGGCGAAATCCTCGTCCGGCAGGTTGCCCACCGCCTCATAGAGTCGCCGGTTGGCCCATTCGTTATAGGCCGCCAGGGCCTGGAAATGCGCCTTCACGCTTCCCGCCCCAGGGTCGCCATGACTTCCTTCCATTCGCGGACCGAAAGCCCGCTGTCCTCGCGGCTCAAGGGTGCGCCGTCGATCATGGATTTCACCACCGCGAGCGCCTTGGCCGACAACAGCACGCCGCCCTGACGGTAGTTGGAGAAAGCATCATAGGTCGCGGGCACCCAGCGCTTCAGAACGTCAGCCATGGCTTCGGCATAGACACGGATTTCATATTGCGCATGAGGATCGGCGCGTAACGACAGGAAATGCATGAAATTATGCAGGTCGGTCTTCCAGTACCATTGGGTATAGAAGTTCAGCGACAGGTTCATGCGGGCCAGTTCCCGGGCAAGGCCGGTGACCGACACATCCTGCGCGGCGGCGGCAAGGCCCCGGTCCTCCTCGGGGCCGGCCTCGCCGGTACCGAGCATTTCGAGGTAATGGTCGTAATTCCGCTCCGCGTCCTCGCGCAGCAGCTTCATCACCTTTTCCGCCTGATCGGGCGGCAGCACGTCGCCGCGTCCCTGACGGTTGGAGGCGGATTGGGCCGCCAGATGCTCGGGCTTCGGGATATAGAATTCCCGGTCGAGCAGCGAATAGCGCGCCGAATATTCGTTCACATTGGCGGTGCGATGGCGGATCCACTGACGCGCGACGAAGATCGGCAGCTTCACATGGAATTTGATCTCGCACATCTCGAAGGGGGTCGAGTGGCGATGGCGCATGAGGTAAGCGATCAGCCCCGCGTCTTCCCGCACCTTCTTGGTGCCCTTGCCATAGGAGACGCGGGCCGCCTGCACCACCGCCGCGTCGTCGCCCATGTAATCGATGACGCGGACGAAGCCGTGATCGAGCACCGGGATGACGTCGTAGAGGATCTCCTCGAGAGCGGGCACGGTCGCGCGGCGCGTCACGAAATTCTGGGCGCGCAGGGCGTCGATTTCGGCCTGTTGCTCGGGGGTCATGTCTCTCGAACCTTCCTGATCAGAGGCCCTGGTGCTCGTGGTGCAGCAGGGTCCCGCAGTGCTTGCAGTGAATCGCATCGCGGTCGTGGCGGATCAAGCCACAACCGCCGCATTTGAGATAGATGCCGGTCGGCCGCAGCACCGCCCGCACCAGATTGAGGAACAGGCTGACTCCGACGATCATCACGATGACCGACAGGATGCGGCCCCATTGCCCGGTCAGGGTGACATCGCCGAAGCCGGTCGTGGTCAGGGTGGTGACGGTGAAATAGACCGCGTCGGCGTAAGTGCGCACCTCCGGATTCACCCGGTGCTGCAAGGCGAAGATCACCCCCGACATCACGAAGACGAAAACGAAGAGATCGAGCCCGGCGCGCACCGCCATCTCCTTCTCCTCGAGCCAGGGCGACAGATGCTTCAGCTGGCCCAGCACCTGATAGGAAACGGCGATGCGCCGTGCCCGCAGGATGCGAAGGAAGGCGAGGCTCTCCAGCCCCGGCACCAGCAGCGAGGCGACGACGACGAGATCGAAGATCGTCGACAGCCGCAGCAGATGGCGCAGCACTCGCGGCGCGATCCACAGCCGCGCCCCGACATCGAGCGCCATCACGATGCCGATCGCGAGATCGGCCTGCCAGGGCGTCGCTTCGGCGATGAAGGAATAGACGACGAAATAGACGACCGTCGCAAGGTCGAAGGCCAGCAGGACATAGCGGAAGGCGACGGTGACGGGATCGCTGCCGCGATAAAGATCGGCCACCCGCAGGCGCAGCGACGGGCGATGCGTCCGGACGCGCTTGTGTCCGTATTGCTCCTTCCCCGCTTCCGCCATGCCTCGATTCCCGCCCGTTCACGATATGCCTTCAAATCCTGCGGACGATGCCCTATATGTGGCGTGTCGGGCAACCGACTATGGCGATAAACGAAGTTCGGAATAGACGTTACGGACCCGGGGGCGGTACCCGGCGCCTCCACCATGTGCCGATGGGACAATGGACCAAAGGGCAGCCGATATCTCGTCGGCAGATGATGGGGGCGAAACAGGATCGACGTGCGTAGTAAAGGGACGTTCTTTCGCTCGGCATGATACCGCCGTTATCGGGTCAATTCTACAAGTGCCAATGACAATGAAATGGCGCTCGCTGCCTAACTAGTTAGGCAAGCGCGGTTCGGGGGGCACCGGGCAACAGAAGCCCCCCACCTTCACATCGCGGCTCTATATCCGGCTTAAATTTCACGATCCGTCAGGGCATGGCCTTTTCAAGAATGTCGGCCATCTTGGCGCGCCAATCCTTCCCCAAAGCCTTGAACCGGGCGATGGCGCCCGGATCGAGGCGGAGCGTGACCGCCTCCTTCGCGTTTTCAAGGCGCGGGCGCCCGCGCGTCCTCTGAATGCTGGCGTAAAGGTCGGGCAGAGCCTCCCTGAACGGTTTGCCCTGCTTCAACTGTTCGTCGGTCAGCTCGGGAGCATCCGGATCACTGGCGATCATCTTCTGGATTTCCGCTTCCTCCGCATCACTAAGCGGGCGCTTTGAAGAGAATTTCTCGCGCATCAGCAGCCCCTTTCCTTTCGGCTGGCCGGCCGCATCGAAATGACCGAAATCGCTTCCGAACCGAGCGGCCTGAACACGACGGCAATGACGATCTGGCCATTCAATTCGCCAATGGCGATGAGCCGGCCCGCCTTCGCGGGGTAAACCGTCGAGGCCTCGAAAAATTCGAGGGTCAACGCCGCGAAATCCAGGCCGTGCTTGGCCAGATTCTGGATGCGCTTCGGCTCGTCCCAAACGACCTTCATGTATTATTTGTACACGAAAAATAAATCTGGGACAAGAAATAACTGTGTACGAAAATTCCCCGCCACGGCGAACAGGGAAATGGCGACCCCGGCAGGGCTCGAACCTGCGACATCCCGCTTAGAAGGCGGGTGCTCTATCCAGCTGAGCTACGGGGCCGCGGGGGCGCCTCGGGGCGAGGCGCGCGTGATCGCGGGGGTGGCGCGCGGGGCGCCTGGTCCTCAGCGGACCTTGTCGTAGCGGAAATTATCCGCGTAGGTCTTGATCTTCAGCGGGAAGGGCTTCGGCTCCTGCACCTCGAAGGGGATGCGGTGCTTCTCGCAATAGGCGATGGCGGCTTCCTTGCTCTCGAAGGTCATGCGCACTTCGCCGTTCATGTCGGTCGTGCCGGTCCAGCCCATCAGCGGGTCGAGGCGGCGGATCGCCTCGGGCTCGAAGTCGAGAACCCAGCGGCGGCTGTTCGCCTTGCCCGACTGCATCGCGTTCTTGGTCGGCAGATAGATCCGGGCCTGCATCTCTGTGTGTGCTCCGTCTGGTGGCGCCGATGTCGCTTGCGCCCACTATTCCGTAACGGCCGAGAACATGGTCTGATCCCGCCGCATTCGTCAACTGTTGCCCGCGTTTCGGGCTTTCGTCCATGGTCGCATGAGCATCGCCGCAACGCCAATCGAACTCGTCATCGCCGGGCTCGCCCTGATCGCCCTTGTGTTCGGCCTTGCCGCCGTCCTGCGCGGCCGGGGCGGCGGCGACACGCGGCTCGATGTGATCGAGGCGGGGCAGCTGCGGCTGGAGCGGGCGCTGCGCGAGGAAATGGCCCAGAGCCGGCAGGAGGCGGGCGCCGGCCTGCAAGCCTTCGGCGATGTGCTGGAACGGCGCTTCGACCGGCTGGCCGCCGATTCGGCCGCCAAGCTGGAGGAGATGCGCCGCACCGTCGACGAAAAGCTGCAGGGCACGCTCGAGGCGCGCCTCGGCGAATCCTTCCGCCAGGTCTCGGAACGGCTGGAGGCGGTCCATCGCGGCCTTGGCGAGATGCAGAGCCTCGCAGCGGGCGTCGGCGACCTGAAGCGGGTGCTGGGCAATGTGAAGGCGCGCGGCATCTGGGGCGAAATGCAGCTCGACGCGCTGCTCGGCCAGATCCTGACGCCGGAGCAATTCCTGACCAATGTCGCGACCAAACCCGGCAGCGCCGAGCGGGTGGAATTCGCCATCCGCCTGCCCGGCCACGACAAGGACATGGAAGTCCTGCTGCCGATCGATGCCAAATTCCCCCGCGAGGATTACGAGCGCCTGCTCGACGCCGCCGACCGGGCCGACGCGGAAGCGGTGGAAAGCGCCGCGAAGGCGCTGGAAAACCGGCTGAAAGCCTTCGCCCGCGATATCCGCGACAAATATCTGAACCCGCCGCAAACGACCGATTTCGCCATCATGTTCCTGCCGACCGAGGGGCTTTACGCCGAAGCCCTGCGCCGGCCCGGCCTCGTCGACCTGTTGCAGCGAGATTTCCGCGTGATCCCGGCCGGGCCGACCACAATCGCCGCCCTGCTGAACAGCCTGCAGATGGGCTTTCGCACCCTGGCGATCGAACAACGGTCGAGCGAGGTCTGGCAATTGCTGGGCGCGGTGAAGACCGAATTCGCCCGTTACGGCGAGGTGCTGGACAAGGTGCAGAAGAAACTGGTCGAGGCCAGCAGCCAGATCGACAAGGTCGCGGTCCGGCGCCGGGCGATCGACCGCCAGCTGCGCCAGGTCGAGGGCCTCGACCCTGTCGCCGCCGCCCGCCTGATCGATCTCGAAATCGCCGATTCCGGCTCCGAAGAGGACTAGAGAGCACCATGGGACGCATCGTCGTCATCGCCGCCCTGATCTTCCTCGCCGTCGTCGGCGCCGCCTGGATCGGCACCTTCACCGAGAAGATGCAGAGGCGCCTCGGCCGCCCGGCCTCGCCGAAGCTGCCGGCGACGCGGGCCGCGCGGCTGCGCAATTTCGCCATCGGCATCGCCATCCTGCTGGCGCTCATCGTCGCCGGCTTCCTGATCCAGTCGCCCTCGGGCAGCTGAGCCCCGGCCCCCGCCCCGGTCTTCGCCGAAAGTAGGGGGGGCAATAAGCCGCAGCCCACCCTAGACTGATCCCATGTTGCGAAGAGGGGCGCGCAAGCTCCCGTCAGGAAGGGATTGGCATGGTATCGGCACTGATCCGTCTGATCGACGGGGTGAACGAACGTGTCGGCAAGATCGCCGCCTGGGCGATCCTCGCCGCGATTCTGGTCTCGGCGATCAATGCCATCATCCGCAAGGTGTTCGGAACCTCGTCCAATGCCTGGCTGGAGCTGCAATGGTATCTGTTCGGGGCGACCTTCATGCTGGCCGCCGCCTGGACGTTGAAGTCCAACGAACATATCCGCATCGACATCATCTCCAGCCGCCTGTCGAAACGCTGGCGTGACTGGATCGACGTGTTCTGCCACGTCTTCTTCCTGCTGCCCTTCGCCGGGTTGATGATCTGGCTGGGCGTGCCCTATTTCCTGAATTCCTTCGCTTCCGGCGAAGTGTCGAGCAGCGCTGGCGGCCTCGCCATCTGGCCGGCCAAGGCGCTGATCGTCGCCGGCTTCATCATGCTGTTCCTGCAGGCCCTGAGCGAACTCGCCAAGCGGCTGCAGATCATCGCCGGGCTTCGCCCCGACGACGCCAGGCCCACCGGCCATGCCGCCGCCCTGCCGCCCGAAGCCGACACACCGGCTTCGGCGCACGACCGCTGATCCGCGCCGAACCCGATCGAGGAGCAACCGACTTGGCCGTGCTGATCGCCCAGAACCTTGCGCCCATCATGTTCGCGGCGCTGGTCTTCTTCCTGTTGCTCGGCTATCCGGTCGCCTTCTCGCTGGCGGCCAACGGGCTCATCTTCTTCGCCCTCGCGGTTGAACTCGCCCCCTATGCCCCGGACACGATCACCCTGTCCTGGCCGCTGCTGCAGGCGCTGCCCGACCGGGTGCTGGGCACCATGTCGAACGAGGTGCTGCTGGCGGTCCCCTTCTTCACCTTCATGGGCCTGATCCTCGAGCGATCGGGCATGGCCGAGGATCTGCTGGACACCATCGGCCAGCTTTTCGGCACGATCAGGGGCGGCCTCGCCTATGCCGTCGTCTTCGTCGGCGCGTTGCTGGCGGCCACGACCGGCGTCGTCGCCGCCTCGGTCATTTCCATGGGGTTGATCTCGCTGCCGATCATGCTGCGCTATGGCTACGACCGGCGCATCGCCGCTGGCGTCATCGCCGCCTCGGGCACCCTCGCCCAGATCATTCCGCCCTCCCTCGTCCTCATCGTCATGGCCGACCAGCTCGGCCGTTCGGTCGGCGACATGTATGAGGGGGCCTTCCTGCCGGGCATGATCCTCGCCCTGTCCTATGCCGGCTTCATCTTCGTCGCGAGCCTGTTCTTCCCGAAGATCGCCCCCGGCCTGCCGGCCGAGGCGATTGGCCATCATGAACCATCGGGTGCGCGCGGCGTCTGGCAATTGGGCGTGCTGCTGGCTTTCTCGAGCGTCGTCGCCTGGTGGGTGATGAGCCAGACCAGCGTGAAGGCCGGGGCCGATTTCGTCATCCTGTGCATCTGCATCGCGACCGTGGTCGCCCTGATCGCCGCCGTGATGAACCGCTTCCTCGGCGCCAGGCGCCTGCTGGCCAATGGCGTGCTGACCCTGATCGTCGCCGGCCTCTATCTCTTCCTCAAGCAGGACGGCGCGGGCACCGGCGCCCTTCTGATGGAAATGCTGGCGGCCGGCGCGCTTTACGGCTTCGTCGCCGGGCTGATCGAGCGGACCTCCGGTTTCCGCCTGGTCTCGGCCATGGCGCAGCAGGTCACCTTCGTCATGGTGCCGCCGCTGCTGCTCATCTTCCTCGTGCTCGGCACGATCTTCATCGGTGTCGCGACCCCGACCGAGGGCGGTGCCATGGGCGCGCTGGGCGCCCTCATTCTGTCGGGGGCCAAGCGTTTCGCCGACCGCGACCCCAAGCGTTTCAACCGTGAGATCCTGGTCCAGGCCACGATGGCGACGGCGAAACTGTCGGCCTTCGTGCTGTTCATCCTGATCGGGGCGCGGGTGTTCTCCCTCACCTTCTATGGCGTCAACGGCCATATCTGGGTCGAGCATCTGCTGACCAGCCTGCCGGGCGGCGAGATCGGCTTCCTCATCGCCGTGAACCTGCTGGTCTTCGTCCTGGCCTTCTTTCTCGATTATTTCGAGCTGGCCTTCATCATCATCCCGCTGCTGGCCCCGGTCGCCAATGCCCTCGGCATCGACCTGATCTGGTTCGGCGTGATGCTGGCGATCAACATGCAGACCTCGTTCATGCATCCGCCCTTCGGCTTCGCGCTGTTCTTCCTGCGCTCGGTCGCGCCGAAGGATCCCTATACCGACCGGGTGACCGGGCGCCAGATGGCCCCCGTGACCTCGGGCCAGATCTATTGGGGCGCCCTGCCCTTCCTGTTCATCCAGCTGGCCATGGTCGCCGTGGTGATCGCCTTCCCCGGCCTCGTCACCCATTACAAGGCGGGCGAGGTCACCATCGACCCCGCCTCGGTCCAGAGCACCTTCGACCAGTTGCAGATACCGGGCGGCGAACAGGACGAGGGCCTGCCCGGCCTCGAGGGGCTCGGCAATTAGCCGGCTCCCGGAACTTCAGTCCTTGTGGAGGAAACAATGAAACGTCGTGAGTTTCTGACCGGCGCGGCCGCCGCCACCGCCGCCACCGTGGCGGCCGGCGCCGCCACCACCCCGGCGC
>NZ_JBAQRT010000045.1:0-4659 GCF_049306435.1 Zavarzinia sp. | reverse complement strand
GTCCCGAGGGCCAGCGTCCGCCCCGGCCCGAAGGGCCGCGCCCACCGCGCGACCAGCAGGCCCAGGGCAAGGGTCCCGGCCCCAAGGGTCCGAACAGCCATCAGAATAACAACAACCAGAACCGGCCGCGCCGGTCCGAACCGCCGCCGCCCAAGGTCGATCCCGATTCGCCCTTCGCCAAGCTGCTCGCCCTGCGTGACAAACTCTCGCGCGGATGACGGAAGCTGCGGGGTCCGCCCTGCGCCTCGACAAATGGCTGTGGCACGCGCGTTTCGCCAAGACGCGCGGCCTCGCCGCCGGATACGCCGAAAAGGGCCGGGTGAGGCTGAACGGCCAGCCCGCCCTGAAGGCGCACCAGAATATAAGGGTCGGCGACGTGCTGACCTTCAGTTTCGGCCCGAACCCCCGCGTGGTCCGCGTGCTGGGCCTCGGCACAAGGCGTGGCCCGGCCCCGGAAGCCCAGGCGCTTTACGAAGACATCACGCCCGAGGGTTGAGGGCGGCAATCCGTCCCCTGTCCGCGCCCCCGGCCAAGGGCCACCATCGGCGATAGGCGGGAGGGAGCGGGTCATGCGGGTGATGGTGCTGGGCGGCAATGGTTTCATCGGCGGCCATGTCGTGGCCTGCCTGCTGCGCCATGGCCACCATGTCTCCCTGGCCCTGCGCCATCCGCCGCAAGGCCCCGCCCTCGACCCGCGATTGACCGCGCTTCAGGCCGACCTTTCCCGCGACACGCGGCCCGAGGACTGGCTCCCCCGTCTGGCCGGGATCGAGGCCGTGGTCAATTGCGCGGGGATCCTGCAACAGCGGCCGGGACAGGATATCGACGCCATCCACCATCGCGGCCCGGCCGCGCTTTTCGCCGCCTGCGCGGCGGCGGGGGTTCGCCGCGTCATTCATGTTTCGGCGATCAGCGCCCGGCCCGGCACGGCCACCGCCTATGCCCGCAGCAAATGCGCGGGGGACGATGCGCTCGCGGCATCCTCGCTCGACTGGGTTATTCTGAAGCCTTCCCTCGTCCATGGCGCCGGCGCCTATGGCGGCACGGCATTGATGCGGGCGATGGCCCTGCTGCCCGGCTTCATGCCCGTGCCCGGCGATGGCCGCGCCGCCTTCAACCCGATCCATGCCGAAGACCTGGCCGAGGATATCGCGCGCCTGCTCGGCCCGGCGGCGGTCAGCCGGCAAGTGCTGGAGCCGATGGGGCCGGAGCGGGTGAGCCTCCGCGATATCCTCGCCGCCCTGCGCTGCTGGCTGGGGGCGCCGCCCGCGCCCGTGCTGCCCTTGCCCCTGCCGCTGGTTCGCCTCGCCTGCCGGGTGGGCGATCTGTTCGGCGGGCCGCTCAGCTCGACCGCCCTCGACCAGTTGCTGGCCGGCAATGACGGTGATCCCGCGCCCTATGCCGCCGCGCTGGGACGAATGCCCCGCGGCTTCCGGGCTTCGCTGGCGGAAACACCGGTGCCGCCCGAGGCACGCTGGCAGGCGCGCAGCTATTTCCTGCGCCCCCTGCTGCGCCTCGCCCTCGCCCTGGTCTGGCTCGGCTCCGGCCTTGTCGGCCTGCTGCAGTCGCCGGTGACGGTCAGTGCCTTCGCCGACATGATGGGCCTTGGCCGCCTGACCGGACTGGCCGCCGGCTATGGCTTTTCCCTCCTCGATCTCGCGATCGGCCTTGGCGTTCTCTGCCGCTGGCGGCCGGGTCCCCTCGCCCTCGTCCAGGTCGGGATCGTCGCGGGCTACACGATCGCCCTCGGCATCGCCCTGCCCGGCCTCTGGCTCGATCCCTTCGGCCCCCTGCTGAAGAATGTCGTGGTGGTGGCCGCCGCCCTCACCCTCGCCCGGCTGGAGCCCACGCGATGACCGACGCCTATACGCTGGTCAAGCTGCTCCACATCCTGTCATCCACCGTCCTGTTCGGAACCGGCATCGGCACGGCCTTCCAGATGCTGATGGCGGCGCGCGACGGCCGGCCCGAGGTCGTCGCCCGGGTGGCGGCGCAGGTCGTCTGGGCGGACTGGTGGTTCACCACCCCCGCTGTCGTCGTCCAGCCGGTCAGCGGCCTCGCCCTCGTTCATCTGGCCGGCTACAGTCTGGGCGAGCCCTGGCTGCTGGCCAGCCTCGCGCTTTATGCCGTGGCGGGCGCCGCCTGGCTACCCGTCGTCGTCATCCAGCGCCGGCTGCGCGACCTCGCCGAAACGGCCGCCGCCGCAGGCCTGCCCCTGTCCCAGGCCTGGCGCCGGCTGTTCCGGCTCTGGTTCCTGCTGGGCTGGCCGGGCTTCGGCGCCGTCGTCGGCATCTTCGCGCTGATGGTGATCCGCCCCGGCTGACCCCCTGCGGCAAATCCGCAATCCGCACAGGGTTGTTGTCGGTCTTTCCGCGTGATAGGCAATCGCCGTGCTTGATCGTCTGCTCTCCTTCCTGCGGGGGGACGAGGCGCCAGTGGCGCCCGCTTCCGACCTCGCCTTCGCTGCGGCGGTGCTGCTTCTCGAAGCAGCGTCGATGGACGACCATATCGATCAGGCGGAACGGGACAGGGTGCAGGCCATTCTCGTCCGTCATTTCGGCCTCGATGTCGACGCCGCCCGCCGCCTGATCGAGGTGGCTGGCCAGCGTCAGGCGGAGTCGGCGCAATTGCTGCGCTATACCCGCACCGTCAAGGACCGGATGAACGAGGCGGAGCGACTGCGGATGGTCGAATGGCTGTGGGAAGTGATCTATGCCGATGGCCGGGAACACGACCTCGAAGCGAATTTGATGCGCCGCATCGCCGGATTGATCTATGTCGAAGACGCGGACAGCGGCGCGGCACGAAAAAGGGTAAGGCGCAGGCTCGGCCTCGACAGCGGGCCGGGCGGCAGGACGGAGTGACGGAAGATGACCTATGTGGTCGGCGAACAGTGCATCAAGTGCAAGTATACGGACTGCGTGGAAGTCTGTCCGGTCGATTGCTTCTATGAAGGCGAGAACATGCTCGTCATCAACCCGGACGAATGCATCGACTGCGGCGTCTGCGAACCCGAATGCCCGGCCGAGGCCATTTTCCCCGATACCGAGGACGGCATCGAGAAATGGGCCGAGTTGAACCGCGACTACGCCAGCCAGTGGCCCAACATCACCCGCAAGATCGACGCCCTGCCCGAAGCCGATGCGATGAAGGGTGTCGCCGACAAGCTGGGCAAATTCTTCTCGCCCAAGCCCGCCAAGCAGGATTGAGCCTGAGGGTTCACAGCGGCACCGGCCGGAAGGCCATGGTGCCGCTGCATGGCCGTGTGACAAAATATCATTGTCATTGAGATTCGGACTTTTCGATCAAGCACTTAAGGGCCGCGCGCCGGGCCGCTGCTGAAATTTTTGGGCTGCGGTGTCAAGGGGCAATGTGACAGTCCCTTCATTTTCGCTTCGCAACATGCTATAAACTGCGTCCGGTCGGCTGTCCCCTGCGGGAGTGCCGCTCATCCAGACCCAAAAATAACCGCGCGACCCCTTGTGTGGTCGGACGGTTTCTTTTGTGCCCTGGAGGATGCGCTGGCCCGCCGGACAGGCCCCAGCAGGCTTTGATATTGAGTGAGTTCGCTAGCGGTCCGGGGCCCGTCGGCCCCGACCGGACGAAGACAAACTGTCTAGCCGTCAAAGATAGGACGAGAACATGGCTGTCGTGACGAAGAAGAAGACGCAGGTCGATTATGCCGTGGGCGATCACATCGTCTATCCGGCGCATGGCGTCGGCAAGATCGTTGACCTCGAAAGCCAGATCATTTCCGGCATCACGCTGGAGCTTTTCGTCATCGTTTTCGACAAGGACAAGATGACCCTGCGCGTGCCCTTCGGCAAGGCGCCGTCGGTCGGGATGCGCAAACTGTCCAGCCCGGACACGATGAAGGAAGCCCTGACCGTGCTGAAGGGCCGTGCCCGGGTGAAGCGCACCATGTGGTCGCGCCGCGCCCAGGAATATGAAGCCAAGATCAATTCGGGCGATCCGGTCTCGATCGCCGAGGTGGTGCGCGACCTGCACCGCAATGCCGGTCAGCCGGAACAGTCCTACAGCGAACGCCAGATCTACGAGGCCGCCCTCGACCGCCTGGCCCGCGAAGTCGCCGCGGTCGAGAAGATCGACGAAACCGCCGCGGTGGAGCGTCTGGAACAGGTCCTGCGCGCCGCCTGACCGGCGCGCGCCGACCCTTCGATACGGCGGTGGCAGCGATGCCGCCGCCGTTTTCATGTCCGGCGCCCGCCGGCCGCCACCCCACCGGCCGCCACCCCAGACGACAAAAAAGGCCGGCGGGATGAACCGGCCGGCCTTTCGCATTCGTCCGGCCTTGCGGCCGGCGGGAAATCAGATCGTGGCGATCCAGGTGGCTTCCCGGCCCTTCTGGGCGGTCTGCACCGTGAACTTCACGCGCTGCTGAGCCTGCAGCTCGACGAGGCCGCAGCGGCGCAGCACGCTCTTGTGGATGAAGACGTCCTTGCCGCCGTCATCGGCCACGATGAAGCCAAAGCCGGATTCCGGCTTGAACCACTTCACGGTGCCGCTGATGGTGTCGGCGTCGGAAGCCGGCGCCGCGATCGGGGCCTGGTTGAAGCCGCCACGATCGCCGCCGCCGCAGAAGCCACCACGATCACCGCCGCCGCTGAAGCCGCCACGGTCACCGCCGCCACCAAAGCC
>NZ_JBAQRT010000044.1:0-1590 GCF_049306435.1 Zavarzinia sp. | reverse complement strand
CCGCGGGGCGGATCGCGCCGCGTTTCCTGCGCCGGGTGCGCGCCCTGCCGCTGGCGCAGACCGAGGCGGGTCTTGATGTCGCCTTCGTCGATCCGCTCGATCCCTACGCCCGTCAGGCGCTCGAATTCACCCTGCGTTGTCCGGTACGCCCTTTCGTCGCCCGGGCGAGCGATGTCGAACAGGCGCTCGATCGCCTGTGCGGCGCGGCGCCGGGCGAATCCGGCGGCGGTGCCGACGAGGCGGCGGATGATGCCGATATCGAGCGGATGCGCGATCTCGCCAGCGACGCGCCGGTGGTGCGGGTCGTCAACGCCGTGATCATGCGCGCGGTCGAGGCGCGGGCGTCGGACATCCATCTCGAGCCGGGCGAGGACGGGCTGAAGCTGCGGATGCGCGTCGACGGCGCCCTGATCGAATGCGAGACCCTGCCGGCGGCGATGCGGAACAGTATCGTCTCGCGCATCAAGGTCATGGCCAATCTCGACATCGCCGAACGGCGCCTGCCCCAGGACGGGCGTTTGCGCCTCGCGGTGCGGGGTCAGGATATCGATTTCCGCGTCGCCACCTCGCCGGTCATTCATGGCGAGAGCGTCGTTTTGCGCATTCTCGACCGCTCCCATCTCTCGCTCGATTTCGATGCCCTCGGCTTTGGCGAGGCGATGAAGGCGCAATGGCTGAAGATCCTGCGCCGGCCCCATGGCATCGTCCTCGTCACCGGCCCGACCGGCAGCGGCAAGACGACGACGCTCTATGCCTCGCTCGCCGCGCTCAACACGCCCGAGCGCAAGATCCTGACCATCGAGGATCCGATCGAATACCGCCTGCAGGGCATCAGCCAGACCCAGGTGCGCCACAAGATCGGCCTCGGCTTCGCCGAATCCCTGCGCTCCTTCCTGCGCCAGGACCCGGATGTGATGATGGTCGGCGAAATCCGCGATCTCGAAACCGTGCAGGTCGCGATCCAGGCGGCGCTGACCGGCCACACCATCCTGTCGACACTGCACACAAATGACGCGCCGAGCGCGGTCACCCGGCTTCTCGACATGGGGGCGGAGCCCTATCTGATCGCCTCCACCCTGAATGCCGTGCTGGCCCAGCGGCTGGTGCGCCGCCTGTGCCCTCATTGCCGCGAGCCCTACCGGCCGACGGCGGAGGCGCTTGCCGCCCTTGGCCCCGGCGCCGTGCCGGCGGGCGAGATCCATTTCCACCGCGAGGTCGGCTGCGAAGCCTGTGGCGGCAGCGGGTTCCGGGGCCGGCTGGCCATTCTCGAATTGCTGCCCATGAGCGAGGCGGTCTCCCGTCTCGTCCTCGGCCGGGCGGAAGCGCGGGAAATCGCCCGCGCCGCCATGGACGAGGGGATGCGCCCCATGCTGGCCGACGGTATCGACAAGGTGGTGGCGGGCGAGACCACCATCGAGGAAGTCCTGCGCGTGACGCGGGAGGGCTGACGGCGTGAAGAGCTTCCGCTATCGCGCCGTCGTCATGCGCACCGGCGAAATCCGTCAGGGCACGGTCGAGGGCCGCGACCGCGAAGCGGCGATCGAGGCCTTGCGCGTCGCCGGCCTGATGGCCATCGAGGCGGTGGAGGGC
>NZ_JBAQRT010000043.1:0-8353 GCF_049306435.1 Zavarzinia sp. | reverse complement strand
GCCTTCACCGATACGGTTGAAGATCAGCTTGTCCTGATCCGGCACTTCGAGGCCGCCCGGCTCGTCCGGCGGGACCTTGGCCGGAGCGGGGTCGGCCCGCACCAGGGGCACGCTGGCGGCATCGGTCGGCGCCGGCCCGTCGCCGCCGGTAAACAGCGACAGCACCAGATACAGAAGGGCGCCACCGGCCAGGCCCATCAGCACCAGCCGGCCGATCTTCAGCCCGCCGCCATCATCCGAGGTCGAAGGCGGCACCAGCCGTTCCGCCGAGGGCGCGGGGCGATAGGGCCCCTGGCCGTAGGGGTCGGGCGAATAGGGATCCTGAGGCTGATTGCCAGGCATCAACGCATCTCCTCGACCGGGGTCACGCCGAGAATACCAAGGCCGGAGGCGATCACGTCGCACACCGCCTGCAGCAGGGCGAGCCGCGCCAGGGTCAGCGCGGGGTCATCCTTGTGAATGAAACGCAGCGACGGATCGTCCTTGCCCTTGTTCCACAGGCCATGGAAGCCGGCGGCGAGATCATAGAGCGCGAAGGCGACGCGATGCGGCTCATGCGCCTCGGCCGCCGCTTCGAGCTGGCGGGGGAAAGCGGCCATGAGCTTGACCAGGGCGAGTTCGTCGACGGTCGCGATCCGCTCGAGCGACGCGTCGGCCAGCGAGGCCCGGCCGGTGTCGAGGCCGGGGATTTCGACGGCGGCGTTGCGCAGCACCGAACGGGCGCGGGCATGGGCGTACTGGACGTAGAAGACCGGATTGTCCTTGGACTGCTCGGTCACCTTGTCGAAATCGAAATCGATCGGGGCGTCGTTCTTCCGCGTCAGCATCATGAAGCGGACGACATCCTTGCCCACCTCGTCGACGACATCGCGCAAGGTGACGAAACTGCCCGAGCGCTTGGACATCTTCACCGGTTCGCCGCCCCGGGTCAGCTTGACGAGCTGGCAGATCTTCACGTCGAGTTCGGCTTCCCCGCCCGAGATCGCCTTGACCGCCGCGCGCATCCGCTTGATGTAGCCGCCGTGGTCGGCGCCCCAGACGTCGATCTGGCGCCTGAAGCCCCGGCGGTACTTGTCGAGGTGATAGGCGATGTCGGCGGCGAAATAGGTCCAGGCGCCATTCGATTTCTTCAGGGCGCGGTCGGTGTCGTCGCCGAATTCGCTGGCCTTGAACAGGGTCTGGGGCCGCGGTTCCCAATCGTCCGGCTGCTTGCCCTTGGGGGCTTCGAGCACGCCTTCATAGATCAGGCCCTTGTCGACCAGGACCTGCAACGCCTCGTCGATCCGGCCAGACGTATGCAGGCTGTATTCCGAGAAGAAGACATCCTGCTTGATGTTCAGGGCTTCCAGGTCCTCGCGCACCATGACCATCATGGCGGCGATGGCGAAGTCCTTCACCGGCTTCAGCCAGATCTCTTCCGGCTGGTTCAGGAAGCGGTCGCCGAATTTTTCCTTGAGACCCTCGCCCACGGGCACGAGGTAATCGCCGGGGTAGAGCCCCTCGGGGATCTCGCCGATATCCTCGCCATGGGCTTCGCGATAGCGCAGATGGGCGGAGCGGGCCAGCGTGTCGACCTGGCCGCCGGCATCGTTGATGTAATATTCGCGGGTGACGGCATAGCCGATCTTCTCGAGGAGCGCGGCCAGCGCATCGCCGAACACCGCGCCCCGGCAATGGCCGACATGCAGCGGCCCGGTCGGATTGGCCGAGACATATTCGACATTGACCTTCTGCCCCTGCCCCTTGTCCGACGCGCCGAACGTGGAGCCGGCGGCGAGGATGGCGGCGAGCTGGTCGCGCCAGAAACCGTCCGACAGGCGCAGGTTGACGAAACCGGGACCGGCGACGCTGGCCTCGACCACGGCGGGATGGCCGCGCATCGCCTCGGCGATCTGCTGGCCCAGCACCTGCGGCTTGAGCCCCAGCACCTTCGACAGGGCGAGTGCGGCGTTGGTCGCGACATCGCCGTGCGCGGGGTCGCGGGTCGGCTCGATCACCACGCCTCCCAGGGTCTCGGGCAGGGCGGGAATGGTGCCGGCGGCGGCAAGGGCGGAAAGCCTGCCCTTGAGGTCGTCGGCGAGCTGGTCGAAGAAATGGGTCATGTCATTACGCTGATGTCGAAGAGCCGCGCATGTTCCTCGATCGCGAAGCGATCGGTCATGCCGGCGATGAAGTCGGCCACAAGTCGGGCGGTGCGGGGCGTGCCCGGCCCCTCCGCCCGCCGCGCCCAGTCGCCGGGCAGGCACTGGGGTTCGGCGAGCAGCAGCTCGAACAGGTCCCGGACGCATCGCCTCGCCTTGGAGGTCATGCGGTTCACCCGGTCGTGGCGATACATACGGCTCCAGAGGAAAGCCTTCAATGCCCGATCCTCGTCGACCATCTTTTCCGAGAAGGCGACGACCGGGCGGTGATGGTGCCTTATATCCTCGACCGAGGCGGGATTCAGCGCCTCGAGGCGCGCCTTCGTCTCGGTCAGCACGTCGTTGATCATGCGGCCGATCAGGGCGCGCACGGTTTCATGGGCCGTCCGCTCGCGGCCGATGCCGGGATATTTCGCCTCGATCCCGCGCAGAACCTCGCCGACCAGCGGCAGGTCGCGGATATCCTCGAGGCGGAACAGGCCGGCGCGCAGGCCATCGTCGAGATCGTGATTGTTATAGGCGATGTCGTCGGCGAGGGCGGCGACCTGCGCCTCCGGCCCGGCATGGGTCGAAAGCTCCAGGTCCTGCTCGGCCATGTATTCGATGATAGCGACCGGCAGCGGCGCATCCTTCAAGGGGCGCCCGTCGGCATGAACCAGCGGCCCATTGTGCTTCACGACGCCTTCCAGCGCCTCCCAGGTCAGGTTCAAGCCGTCGAATTCCGCGAATCGCTTTTCCAGCTTGGTCAGGATGCGCAGGGTCTGGGCATTGTGATCGAAGCCGCCGAAGGGCTGCATGCAGCGGTCGAGCGCGTCTTCGCCGGCATGGCCGAAGCAGGTATGGCCAAGGTCGTGGGCAAGGGCCAGCGCCTCCCCCAGATCCTCGTCGAGACGCAGCACCCGGCAGATGGAACGGGCGATCTGCGCCACTTCCAGGCTGTGGGTCAGGCGCGTGCGGTAATGATCGCCTTCCTGATAGACGAAGACCTGGGTCTTGTATTGCAACCGGCGGAAGGCGCCCGAATGGATGATCCGATCCCGATCGCGCTGAAAGGGGCTGCGGGTCGGGCTGTCGGGTTCCGGGGTGCGGCGGCCGCGACTGCGGCGCGGGTCGCTCGCATAGGGGGCGCGGGCGTCGGTCATGGCCGCAACCTACAGGTCCGTCCGTTGCGCATCAAGAAAGGCTGCACCGCGCCGGGGGCAAATTGACTTGTTCCACCATGCTCCTATGTTTGAGGGCAAGATCGTCCCCTTCGGTCAGGAGTTCAGCCATGTCCGCGACCCATGCCGCCAGCGGCGCCGATGCCGCCCCCCCTGCCCCGCCCGTCGCGGAGCGCAGCGTCGGCCTGACCGACAGCGCGGCCGCGCGTATCGCCTTCCTGCTGCGCGAGGAGAATCAGCCGGACCAGTTCCTGCGCATCGCCGTCACCGGCGGCGGCTGTTCGGGCTTCCAGTATAATTTCGATTTCGACCGGGAGACGCAGGACGACGACCTTCTGATCGAAAAGAATGGCGCCATCGTGCGCATCGACGGCGTGTCGCTCGACCTTCTGGCCGGCTCGGTCATCGATTTCGTCGAGGATCTGATGGGCGCCTCCTTCCAGGTGAAGAATCCCAATGCCACCTCGTCCTGCGGCTGCGGCTCGTCCTTCGCCGTCTGATCGTCGATGAGGATCGCCAGTTTCAACGTTAATTCGGTCAAGGCGAGGATGGCCAATCTGGTCGACTGGCTGCGCGAGGCCGGACCCGATGTCGTCTGTCTTCAGGAGCTGAAGACGATCGAGATGCCGACCGAGGAGGTCGAGGACGCGGGTTACAACGTCCGCTTCGTCGGCCAGAAGACCTATAACGGCGTCGCGATCCTGGCCAGGGAGTCGATCGAGGTCGAGGTAAGCCGCCTCCCCGGCGAGGAGGAGGACGAGCAGGCCCGCTACCTTCAGGCGCTGATCGGCGGCAAGCTCCGCGTCGCCTCGATCTACCTGCCGAACGGCAATCCGATCGACACCGAGAAATTTCCCTACAAGCTGCGCTGGATGGCACGGCTGCGCGATCAGGCCGCCAGCCTTCTTACGCTCGAGGAGCCGCTGGTGCTGGCGGGGGATTACAATGTCTGCCCGACCGATGGCGACTGCTACGATCCCGCCGCCTTCCGCGACGACGCCCTGTGCCAGCCGGAAAGCCGCGCCGCCTTCCGCCGCTTGCTGAACCTCGGCCTGACCGATGCGCTGATGGCGATCGATCCCGGTCCCCGGCGCTATACCTATTGGGATTATCAGGGCCGGGCGCTCGAGCGGAACAATGGCCTGCGCATCGATCACCTGCTGCTCTCACCCCAGGCGGCCGACCATCTGATCGACGCAGGGGTCGACAAGGCCCCGCGCGAGAAGGAAAGGCCGTCCGACCATACCCCGGTCTGGTGCGAGCTGGACCTCTGACATGAGCGGCGACGCCCCCGCCCGCCCGGTCACCGCCGAGGATCCGCTGACCGGCTCCTGCCTGTGTGGGGCGGTGCGCTACCGGATCACGGCGCCGCCGACCTCCGTCAGCCATTGCCATTGCACCCTGTGCCGCAAGGCCGCGGGCGCCGCCTTCGTCACCTGGGCGACGGTGCCCCGCGTCGCCTTCACGCTGGAGGGAAGGGTGACGGAATATGCCTGGTCGCCCCGTTCGCGCCGGCAGTTCTGCGCCCGCTGCGGCAGCCAGCTCACCTTCCGCTTCGTCGAACTGTCGGACGAGATCGATTTCACCTGCGCGACCCTCGACGATCCATCGCAAATCTCGCCCGAATACCACACCTGGGTCTCCAAACAACTGCCCTGGATCGTGCTGGGTGACGACAAGATCCCCCATTATGCCGAATGGGGAGTCGATACGGTGCCCGACGGCGTGTAGCGAACGCCCGGCGCCCACATCTGGCGCCTTTCCTTCCCCAAATACGTCAGATATACTGACATATATCCCGAAGCATCTTGCGCATTCCCGGCGAGAGGGCAGGATGCGGGGACCCCTTGGCGAAGATCGCGACTCCCATGAACAGCCAGCAACAAGCCCGCCCCAATCCCCTGTTCCTGCGTGACGAGGAGATCCGGCAGGGTATCGAGCTTCTGTTTTTCGCCTATCGCGATTTCACCTCGGACGCCGACGCGATCCTGTCCCGCCACGGCATGGGACGGGCGCACCACCGCGTCGTCCACTTCGTTCACCGGCGCCCGGGCATGACCGTCAACGAATTGCTGGGCATCCTGCGCATCACCAAGCAGAGCCTGTCCCGCGTGCTGTCCCAGCTGATCGAGGAAGGCCTCGTCGTGCAGACCCAAGGCACCCGCGACCGCCGCCAGCGCCTGCTGTCCCTGACCGACAAGGGCATCGAGCTGGAGCGGCAATTGTCCGGCCTCCAGCGCGCAAGGGTCACCAAGGCCTACCGCGAGGCCGGGGCGGAAGCGGTCGCCGGCTTCCGCAAGGTGCTGATCGGCCTCGTCGACGAAGCCGACCGCGAAACCGTCCTCGCCTCGGTCGACAAGGACTGACGCCATGAGCGACATCGCCCCGGCCCATCTTCTCGTCGTCGACGACGATGCCCGCCTGCGCGCCCTGCTCGCGAAATATCTGACCGATCAGGGCTTCCGCGTCTCGACAGCGGGCGATGCCGAGGAAGCGAGCCGGCAGGTCGAGGCCATCGCCTTCGATCTGGTCATTCTCGACGTCATGATGCCCGGCGAAGACGGCATATCCCTGACCCGGCGCCTGCGCGAGGACGCGGATCTGCCCGTTCTTCTGCTGACCGCGCGGGGCCAGCCGGACGACCGCATCGCCGGCCTCGAGGCCGGGGCGGACGATTATCTGCCCAAACCCTTCGAGCCCCGCGAACTCGTGCTGCGCATTCAGGCGATCCTGCGCCGTCATGCGCCGCCGCCGCCGACCCCCGGCTCGTCCGAGGTGATCAATCTCGGCGCCTGGCGCCTCGACCTCAATCGCGGCCAGTTGCAGCGGGGCAGCGAGACCGTGCGCCTGACCTCGGGCGAATTGAAGCTGATCCGCCTTCTCGCCGAGAAGCCGGGCCAGCCGATCAGCCGCGAGGAACTGGCCATCGCCACCGGCCAGACCCAGGAGCGGACGATCGACGTGCAGGTGACGCGCCTGCGCCGCAAGATCGAGGATGATCCCAAGGCGCCGAACCATCTGCAGACCGTGCGCGGCAAGGGTTACGTGCTGTGGCTGAACTGACCCGGCCGATCGATCCCCTGGACCGTCTGGGCCGGTACATCCGCCAGATCCTGCCCAAGAACCTGTTCGCCCGGGCGTTGATCATCATCGTCGCGCCCGTGCTGCTGTCGCAGTCGATCCTGTCGTTCATCTTCATCGACCGCCATTGGGAACTGGTGACCCGGCGTTTCTGCAACGCCGTCGCGGGCGATATTTCCTATGTCATCGCCGAGCTGGACATCGGGCCGGGCGCGAACAACGAGCGGATCGTCGTTCGCGCCCGCCAATCGATGCAACTTGCCGTGTCCTATCAGTCCGGGGCGGAACTGCCGCCGCCGGTCGAGGTGCGCTACCCCATCCTGGAGCGGGTGTTGCGCACCGAGCTGACCCGGGTCGTCGGCCTGCCGGTGATCATCGACGCCGCTTCCGACGCCGACGACATCCATCTCGCCTTCGATCTCGGCGAGGGGGTGTTGCAGGTCTCGCTGCCCCTGAAGCGCATCACCACCTCGACCAACGAATTGCTGTTCTTCTGGATGGTCGGCCTGTCCGTCCTGCTGCTGACCGTCGCCGTCCTGTTCCTGCGCAACCAGATCCGTCCCATCGTCCGCCTGACCGAGGCGGCGGAAGCCTTCGGCAAGGGACAGCCCATCGGTGACTTCAAGCCGTCCGGCGCGCGGGAGGTCCGGCGGGCCGCCGCCGCCTTCATCGCCATGCGCCAGCGGATCGAGCGCCACCTGCGCCAGCGCACGGAAATGCTGGCCGGCATCAGCCACGACCTGCGCACCCCCCTCACCCGCATGAAACTGCGCCTCGCCATGATGGGCGGGGGCGAGGACGCGGAGGAACTCACCAGCGATGTCGTGGATCTGGAACGGATGATCGAGGAATTCCTCGCCTTCGCCCGGGGCCAGGAAGGCGAACAGCCGGCGGAAGTCGATGTCGCCGCCCTGATCGGCGAGGCGGTCACCGCCGCCAATGCCGGCCACCGCCGCGCCCCCGTCGAGATGCCGGTGCTGGAGACGCTGACGGTCATGGTCCGACGTCAGGCCCTGAAACGCTGCCTGACCAATCTGATCGACAACGCCCAGCGCCACGCCGGCCATGTCCGCGTTTCCATGGGATCGAGCGACCGCTGGATCGAGATCATCGTCGATGACGATGGCCCGGGCATTCCCGAGACGAGGCGCGAAGATGCCTTCCGGCCCTTCGTCCGCCTCGACGCCGCGCGCAGCCCGACCGATGCCGGCGTTGGCCTCGGCCTTGCCATCGCCCGCGATGTCGCCCGCAGCCATGGCGGCGACATTTTCCTGGAAACCGCCCCCATGGGCGGTCTTCGCGCCCGCATCCGGCTGCCGGCATGATCGCGATGCGGCCCGTCCTTCTCCTGCTGCTGCTGTCCGCAGGATTGCCGGCACGGGCGCAATCCGAGGGCTGGCAGGTGGCCTGCACCACGACCTCGGCCATCCTTGACGGCAAGGTGGTGCCGGGCGGTGCCTGCGCCGCGTCCGCGCGGCCAGCCGAAGGCGCCGCCATCAAATTCTGGACCGAAGTTCGAAGCGCGGACGGCCTTGCCCTGCGCGGCCCCTCGGTCACCTTCGACATGGCGGTGCCGAAAGACCGTCTCGCCGCTCTCACGGCGCGTTTCGCCGGCAATGCCGCCGTCCTCGCCGCCGGCGCGTCCTATCAGTTGAGCCTTGCTTCCGGTGCCCGGATCGAGGGGCGCTGCACCCGGCTGGTGATCCCACCGCAGCGAACCGCCACCCCATCGGAGGGGCCAAAGCCCCTCGCCTTCGATCGCATGGGTTGCCAGATCGACGATGCGGACGGCAGCCTTCGGCAGCGGCTGACCACCGATCGCAGCGCCGCCATCGCCATGACCATCGGCGGTGTCCGCCTCGCGGCTTCCATGGCCTTGCCCGAGGGTGGCGACGAGGCATTCCGGGCGGCCCTTGCCCGCCTCGCGGGCGAAGCCCCTTCGGCGCCGGCCGTGACCGCCCCCGATACGGC
>NZ_JBAQRT010000042.1:0-7562 GCF_049306435.1 Zavarzinia sp. | reverse complement strand
GTGCCGACAAGGCCGCGCAGCGGGCCGCGCGCCCCGAAATCGACCGGGCGAAGCGGCGCGGGCTCGATCTCCACCTCGATCCGCCCGCCGCCCGCCGGAAAGAAGCCATGGCGGATCAGGCGCGCGGTGACCTGGGGGCCGAAGCGGGCGAGACGCGGCAGGAAACAGCGCTCCAGGAACTCGAAGGGCGGCGCGGCCGGATTATGGGTTCCGCCTTCGATCACCAGGCGCGAGGGCACCGCCGCCATCATCAGCGCCGGCAGGACGGTTTGCAGCACGAGGCTGGTGCTGCCCGCGGTGCCGATGGCGAAGTGATGGTCGCCGGGCGTGATCCGGCCCGGGCGGAAGGTGATGTCCCGCGCGCCGAGGGCAAGCCCGTCGCAGGTCGCGCCGCCGACCGCGCAAGCCGCCTCGACCGCCGTCACATGCTGACGCATCAGGCCGGGTTTCGGCCGCCCGGCGCGGATATTCTCGATGCGAAAGGCTTCGCCCGTCACCAGCGAAAGGGCGAGGCTGCTGCGCAGGATCTGTCCGCCGCCTTCGCCGGCGGTGCCGTCTATGGTGATCATGAAACGCTTCCCGAAATGGGCGTGGAGGGCTTCAGCCCTTCACGCAGACCACCTGCTTCAAGGTATGGACAATATCGACGAGGTCGGCCTGGGCCGCCATCACCTTGTCGATCGGCTTGTAGGCGGCCGGGGTCTCGTCGATCACCTCGGCATCCTTGCGGCATTCGACGCCTTCGGTCGCCGCCGCGTGATCGGCCAGGGTGAAGCGGCGCTTCGCCTCGGCGCGGGACATCAGGCGTCCCGCCCCGTGGGAGCAACTGTCGAACGATTGCTCGTTGCCCTTGCCACGGACGATGTAGGAACAGGCGCCCATGGAACCGGGGATGATGCCCCGGACGCCCATCGCCGCCCGCACCGCCCCCTTGCGGGTAACGAGCAGGTTCCTGTCGAAATGCTTCTCCCGCCGCACGTAATTGTGATGGCAGTCGATCGCCTCCAACTCCGCCTCGAAGGGCTTCGGAATCTCGGCCCGCAGGGCGCGCATGACATTGGTCATCATGGCGCGCCGGTTCAGCGCGGCGAAATCCTGGGCCCAGCCCACCGCCTCGACATAATCGTCGAAATGAACGGTGCCTTCGGGGAAATAGGCCAGATCCCGATCCGGCAGGTTGATGAACCAGCGCCGCATGTCATTCCGCGCAAGCTCAATGAAGTAGCTGCCGATGGCGTTGCCGATGCCGCGCGATCCCGAGTGCAGCATGACCCAGACCCGCGCCTCCTCGTCGAGGCAGAGCTCGATGAAATGATTGCCGGTGCCGAGGGTGCCGAGATGGTTCGCCGTGTTGGCCTTGGCCAGCTTCGGGTATTTCGCGACGATCGCCGCGAAACGCTGGGCGAGGCCGGACCAGGCCGTGGCGATATCCGGCGGCACCTCGCCCCAGGACCCCTTGTCGCGCTTGCCACGGCCGACGTCACGGCCATGGGGCACCGCCCGCTCGATCGCGGCGCGGATGCCGGCGAGATTGTCCGGCAGGTCGGTCGCCAGCAGCGAGGTGCGGGCCGCCATCATGCCGCAACCGATATCGACACCGACGGCGGCGGGAATGACCGCGCCCGTGGTGGCGATGACCGAGCCAACGGTCGCGCCGATGCCGACATGAACATCGGGCATGGCCGCGACATGGGAGAAGACGAAGGGCAGCCGCGCCACCCGCTCCAGCTGGGCGCGGGCGCCGTCATCGATCGTGACGCCCCGCGTCCAGGTCTTCAGGGGCACGCCGCCTTCGACGGGGCTGAATTCGTAAGTGCTTTTCTCGGGCGCGGCGCCGGTCATGATCCTGTCTCCACCTGCCGCCCGGCCGGATTGCCGGGCGGCGCTTGCCCGTAGCTATCAGCAAGCGGCGTGCCAGTGGCTGGCGCGACGGCAAAAATTTCCATAAGATATTGATTTATACTGAAAAAATAGAAATGAACGCGCCATTGTCGCGAAAGCCGGATCGAAAAATCCTATATTAAAATATAAGAAATTATACAAGAATAGCGCCATGAAACCGACCGTCGTCATCGGCTTCCTGGGTTCGACCCTCGACGCCAGCAAACTGGGACCCTCGCGCTGGAGCAAATGGCGGCCCAGTGTCGGCCTGTGCATGCAGGAGGATCTGCGGGTCGATCGCTTCGTGCTGATCCATGGCCGCCGCCACGAAAAGCTGGCGCGGCAGGTCGCCGCCGATATCGCCAGCGTCTCGCCCGAGACGCGGGTCGAACTCAGGCTCCTCGACCTGGTCGATCCGTGGGATTTCGAGGAGGTCTACGGCAAGCTGCTGGATTTCGCCCGGGGCTGTTCCTTCGACCCGGAGGCCGAGGATTACCTGGTGCATATCACCACGGGCACCCATGTGATCCAGATCTGCCTGTTCCTTCTGACCGAAGCCCGTTTCCTGCCCGGCCGCCTGCTGCAGACCCAGCCCGGCCGGGGCGAGCGGGCCTCGGTGCGCGGCGAGTGGAGCGCGATCGATCTCGACCTGTCGCGTTACGACAGTATCGCCAGACGTTTCGCCTCGGCGCGGGAGGAGGGGGCGGATTTCCTGAAGTCCGGCATCGCGACGCGGAACGCGGCCTTCAACCGCATGATCGGCGAGATCGAACAGGTGGCGATCCGCAGCCGTGCCCCCGTCCTGCTGATGGGGCCGACCGGGGCGGGGAAAAGCCGGCTGGCGCGCCGCATTCACGAGCTGAAACGCCTGAAGCATCAGGTCTCCGGCCCCTTCGTCGAGGTGAATTGCGCGACCCTGCGCGGCGATGGCGCGATGTCGGCCCTGTTCGGTCATCGCAAGGGCGCCTTTACAGGGGCCATGGCGGACCGGCCGGGCTTGCTGCGCAGCGCCGACAAGGGCGTGCTGTTCCTCGACGAGATCGGTGAACTCGGCCCCGACGAGCAGGCGATGATCCTGCGCGCGGTCGAGGACAAGCGCTTCCTCGCGTTTGGCGCCGACAGCGAAAGCACCTCGGATTTCCAGCTGATCGCCGGGACCAACCGGGACCTCGGCGGCGAGGTGGCGGAAGGCCGCTTCCGCGAGGATCTTCACGCCCGGCTGGACCTCTGGAGCTTCACCCTGCCGGGCCTCGCCGAGCGCCGCGAGGATATCGAGCCGAACATCGATTTCGAACTGGACCGCCATGCCGAGCGGGAAGGGCGCCGGATTTCCTTCAATCGGGAGGCGCGGCGTCTCTATCTCGCCTTCGCCACGGGCGAGGATGCGCCCTGGCCGGGGAACTTCAGGGATCTCGCCGCCAGCATCACCCGCATGGCCACGCTGGCCCCCTCCGGCCGCATCGATACCGCGGATGTGGAGATGGAAATCGCCCGGCTGCGCGGGCGCTGGCGCGGGCTGGATCGGCCCGCGATCAGCGATGGTCTCGATGAAGTGCTGGATGCCGAGGCGCTCGCCGGACTCGATCCCTTCGATCGGGCTCAACTCGCCGCCGTGGTCAAGGCCTGCCATGGCAGCCGCAGCCTGTCCGACGCTGGCCGGCGGCTTTTCGCCGTGTCGCGCCAGGGTCGGCGCAGCACCAATGACGCGGACCGGCTGCGCAAATACCTGCTGCGCTTTGGTCTCAGGTTCGAGGAACTGGCCGGCTAAGCCAGCATTCGCCGGGTACAAACACGAAGGGCGAGCGTGGCATATGCCGCCGTTGCCCGCCCTTCAGTTTTTTTGTAATCCCTGGAGGCCCTTGGGTCTCCACGGGTCACCGATGGGGCGCCAGGACGGGTCCCGGCGCGGCTGCCTTGAGTTCAGCGGCCGTAGTCGTCGGACAGACGAACGATATCCGTCTCGTCCAGAATGTCACCGCGCTGGATTTCGACGAAGGTGAGAATTTCGTCGCTGGTGTTCGAGATGCGATGCGTCGCGGTCGCGGGAATATGAACGTGGGAACCGGGGCCGACCTCGATCGGCTTGCCCGAAATTTCCACGATTCCCCGGCCGTCGACGATGATCCAGTCTTCCGCGCGGTGGAAATGATACTGCAATGAAAGTCTCTGGCCAGGGGCGACCTTGATGCGCTTGACGATAAAGCCACTGCCTACGTCCAGTACGGCCCACCCCCCCCAGGGTCGCTCATCGCTGTCACCGATGCGGTAGGCGGTTTCGTCGGCCTCGCTGGCCTTCGAAGACCGCTGACGATCGGTACGCTTCAGCGTTGCGTCCATGTCCGTGCTCTCCGTAATCTCGGATTGATCTACATTGCTATGCAACAAAAGGTCCTGTCAAGGACTGCCTCTTCAGTATCCCTCCGCCCTGCTCCGGCGCAAGTGACGGCCATCACACCTGCGGAGGTCGTGCTGACAAATGGTCATCAATTCTGATGCATTTGCTTGGTAAATCGGGTTTGTAACTATGGTTTGTATTAGATTCTCCGATTATAGGAAATTCTTGCATTGCGTCGAACCGAATTGTTCTTTTTTCGCGCATTCTCTTGGAACCCCGCAGCCTCTGATGTGTTCCCTCGTTATGGCGTGGACTGAAATGTGAACAGTTCAGTGATGGCCGTCATGTTTCGGTCGGAACATTGTGCGGAGCGCGCGGTTTCATGTTGCATCGCGTTAAAATTCCGGGCGAGACTGCCGCCGAACATGCGTCGGACAGGGCTACCCGGGGGGTGGAAATGCGACGCAAGCGTGAAGGCAATGCCCGGCTCAGGAACATGAAAATCATCATCATCAGGCTCGCATATGCCTTGCGGCCCGCCCCGGCGGACTGGCGTGCGATGGCCCGAAATGCTGGCGTTCATGGCGTTTCACGGGGGCAGGTGTTGTTCATCGACAGTCAACCCTCCTGCGGCGGAAGCGACGAACAGGGTTGACGGGGACAGGGGCGGCGGCGAAAACTTGAGCCGACTGACCGATTGGAGGTCTATTCTTATGAGCACCGAAACTTTGACCAACGCCGCCGACGAAGTTGAATCCGGGGGCACGCAGGTCGTCAACCGGACGATCGAAGCCGTTGTCGACGGCAAGAAAATGTCCTTCGGCTACAGCTTCTACCGCGGCGAACACACGAATTACGGCCCGACGCTGGACATGCTCGAGCGTCCCGACGCGATCGCCAAGTATTTCCTGAAAGGCTGGATGCCGGCCGCACCGTTCATCAACGAAAACACCAACATCATCGCGTTCGGCAGCTGCTTCGCGTCCAACATCAGCAACTACCTGAACAATATCGGCTATAATGTCGCCACCAAGAAGGACAACGTCGCCTACGTGTCCCGTCTTGGCGACGGTATCGTCAATACGCACGCCATCCGTCAGCAGTTCGAATGGGCCTGGGAAAACAATACCCCGGCGGTCGATCTCTGGCACGGCTACAAGGCCGAGGAATTCGGTTATGACGAGCAGGTGCGGCTGAAGACCAAGGAGCTGTTCGACAGCGCCGACCTCTTCATCATCACCCTCGGCCTTTCGGAAGTCTGGTACGACGAGCCGACGGGCGAAGTGTTCTGGCGCGCGGTGCCCTTCGACAAGTTCGACCCGAGCCGTCACAAATTCCGCGTGGCCACCCACGAGGAAAGCCTGACCAACCTGCGGGCGATCTACAACCTGATCCGCAAGCACAAGCCGGGCACGCCGATCGTCTTCACCCTGTCGCCGATCCCGCTGGCCGCCACGTTCCGCGATGTCTCCTGCATCACGGCGAACGCGGTCTCGAAGGCGATCCTGCGCAGCGCGCTCGATCAGCTCTATCGCGAGAGCAAGCCGAATGACGAGAAGCTGTATTACTTCCCGTCCTACGAGATCGTGCTGAACGCGTTCAAGAACCAGTTCGGCGCCGACGGCCGCCATGCCCATCCGCATGTGCTGGACTTGAACATGCGCGCCTTCGAGCGCTATTTCTGCACGACCGGCCTGACCGACGAAGACATCGAGCATACTTTCACCGAGGCGCTGGCCCTTGATCGCGAACTCGGCGGCGAGGACAAGGCCAAGGCGCTGAAGCGTATCCGCGGCGAGAAAATGGCCAAGGTCCGCACCGGCTCGAAGAGCGTCGAGGAAATCGCCCGTCACGAAGCCCGGGTCGCCAAGCTGAAGGCCCAGGGCAAGGTGATCAAGGACGACGGCCTGACCCCCGAGCAGCGCGCGGCCGAAAAGGCGGCGAAGCGGGAGAAGGCCCTGGCGGAGCGCCGTGAGGAACGCCGCCTGAAGACCCTTGCCGAGCGCAAGGCGGGTTGATCCTGCGTCGCATTCGGAACAGGTGGTGAAATGGCAAAACTTTTCGGCGGCTTCAGCAAGAAGCCCAAGGAAAAGACCGCTTCCACCAAGAGCGCGGGCTCGAAATCCGGGACCAAGCCGGCGGTGACCCCGCCGGCGACCCCGGTCGAGCCAGCCGTGGTGGTGGCGGAGGTCGCGGCGCCTGTCGTCGTCTCCCCGGCCGAAACCAAGGTCCCCGTCAAGGCGGAGCGTGACTCGTCCGCCCGCGTGGGCGCCGAGGAACGGCGCAAGGCCACGGCCATGCGTCGGCTCGAGGCCGCGGAAGGCCGACAGGCAGCGGCCTTGGTCCGCCGCCGTCAGGCGGCCGAAATCCGGGAACAGGCTTCGGCACTCCGGCGCGACGATGTCGCGTCCAGACGCCAGGCGCGGGGCGGCGATAACAAACCGTCGTGAACAGAGCCGGTCGTCGAGATGGCCCCGCCCGAGCGGGACGCCTGTCCACGGGCCGGTGTGTGATAAGGAGCAAGAGAGATGGAAAGCGAAAAGAAAGTGGCCTTGAGCAAGGAAGCCCGGGCCCAGGCGTCCGAAGCCCGCAAGTCCGCTTCGGCGGAAAAGCGCAACGAAGCCGCGGCCAAGCGCGCTTCCGCGGCCGAAGCCCGCAAGAGCGCGGCCGAAGCCCGTCGCAGCGAATCCGCGGCCCGGCGCGAGGCCTCCGCCGCCTCGCGGCCGGCCCGGGGTCCGTCTGCCGCCAGCTGAGTCTGGCGCCGCAGTCCTGATGTCGTGATGGCACGCGCCTTTGGCGCGTGCCATTCTCTTTTTCGTCGCCGGGGTTCCGGATATTCGCGTTCCGATTGTTCCTCGGCATTTCTGGTTTATCTTTCTGTTTGATGGATATGTCTCAAAAGGGTTCGCGCATCAGGGGGCCGTCCGCGGGGGGCATGCCCATCGTCTTCAAGGGGGCCCAGGCGGCGCTTTCGGCCCTGATCGGTGCCGGCGACGTGGTTCTCGAGCTTGGCGACGGCAGTCATGCCGCTCTCTCGGCGCTGAAGGGAACCGGCATCGCCGTGCTGGAATTGCCGCTGGCTCTCGAGGCCGCGGGGTCGTTCGTGCGTGTCGATCTTGAGGCGCTGCAGGCCGCGGTCGTCAGCCGGGTTGATCACATCGTCACACTGACGCCATGGCATCGGATCGCCAACGGACCAGCCCTGCTGGAGCGGATGGCCGCCCTTGAAGCCCGCCTGATCTGCCGGACCACGGCATCCCGCGAAGGCACGCTGGCGGCGACCGCTGCCGCGCTTGGCCTCGTCGTCACCGGCCGGGCCGGCGCCGGCAGCAGCGGCGTTCTGCTC
>NZ_JBAQRT010000041.1:0-18777 GCF_049306435.1 Zavarzinia sp. | reverse complement strand
GTCTATGCCCGTGCCCTCGCCCTCAAGGAAGCGCCTTGAGCGAGGTCCGGCGCCGGGCGCTGCGCCACGGCCGCCGGGCCGAGCTGGCCGCCGCGCTTCTGCTGCTGGCCAAGGGCTACCGCATTCTTGAACGGGACTGGCGCTGCAAGGCCGGGGAAATCGATCTCATCGCCCGCCGACGCCACACGCTCGCCTTCATCGAAGTCAAGCATCGGCCGAGCCTCGGGACGGCCGGTGATTCGATCCAGACGCGCCAGCGGGCGCGGATCGCCCGCGCGGCCGGCCTTTATCTGCAGCAGCGGCCGGCGCTCGCCGGTCTCGACCTGCGGTTCGATGCGATCCTTGTGGTGCCCTGGCGCCTGCCTGCCCATATTAGGGATGCGTGGCGAATCGACTGACGCAACGGGAAGACAATGAACGGAAAGAATGCCGCCGCCCTGACCGCCCTCCTGATCGCCCTGCCTCTGATGGGTGGCTGCGTCGCCGCCGCCATCGGCGCGGTCGGCACCGCGGGCTATGTCGCGGCCCAGAACCGCGCGCCGGGCCAGGTCGCGGACGATTCGGCCATCCGGATCGACATCAACGACAAATTGCTGAAACGCTCCACCAGTCTGTTCTCCAATGTCAGCGTGGAGGTGGTGCGCGGCCGGGTGCTGCTGGTCGGCACGGTCGCCAGTTCCGCCGACAAGGAGGAAGCGGGCAATATCGCGAGGGCCTGCGAGGGCGTGAAGGAAGTCGACAACCAGATCCAGCTTGCCGATGATGGCGGCGTGGGCGGTTATGCCGGCGACAGCTGGATCACCACCAAGGTGAAATCCAACCTGGTCACCGATTTCTCGCTGAACGGCTTCTCGATCGGAGTCGAAACCGTTAACGGCATCGTCTATCTTTCCGGTGTCGTGCGCAGCGACGCCCAGCGCGACAAGGCGGTCGAGATCGCCCGCTCGATTTCGGGCGTGCAGAAGGTCGTCTCGGCGATCCAGATTTCGCCTGAATGATTGTGCCGCTTTCCCCGGGACCGACTGTCCGGCCCCTGACATGATGAAGGCCATGCCCAAACTGGAACCCGTGCCGCTTCGCCCGGAAGAAATCGAGGAAGCCCTCGATGCCGTGGGCCGTCTCGACGATCGCGCCATCGATCTGGCCGGGACCGCCCTTCTCCTCGCGGCGCTGGACCGGCCGGGCCTGTCCGTCGTGCCCTATCGCGGCCACCTCGACGATCTGGTCGCCGCCCTTCGCGATGTCTCGGCGACGTCGGCGATCGAGGTCGCCGGGGCGCTGCAGCGCCTGTTCTTCGAGCGTTTCGGCTATGACGGCGACCGACTGACCTATGACGATCCGCAGAATGCCAACCTGATCCGGGTGATCGACCGGCGAAAGGGCCTGCCCGTCGCCCTCGGCATCCTGTTCGCCCATGCGGCGCGCGGGGCCGGCTTCGCCCTCGACGGCATCGCCTTTCCCGGCCATTTCCTGATGCGGCTTTCAGTGAAGGGCGAGCATCTGATCCTCGATCCCTTCAACGGCGGGCGGGTGCTGGACGCGATGGAACTCCGCCGCCTCGCCAAGCAGTTGATGGGACCGGAACAGGAACTGACACCGGCGCTGACCGACACGGTCGGCAATCGCGCCGTTCTCCTTCGCCTGCAGAACAATCTGAAATCCCGGGCCGAGACCGAGGGCAAGGTGGAGCGCGTGGCGCAGATCGCCCGCTCCATGCTGCGGCTCGCCCCCGAACATGCCGGCCTGTGGCTGGACTATGGCAAGGCCGAGCATCAGCTGGGCCGGCTGGGCGCCGCGACGGCCGCCCTTCGCAACTGCATCGAACATTCCCTCGACGGTTTCGAGACCATCGAGGCCCAGCGTCTGCTGGAAGAACTGCGCCGCAGCCTGAACTGACAAGGCCCCCCAGATGTCCCTCAATGTCGCCATCCAGATGGACCCGGTCGAGTCCTTCGACATCACCGTCGACTCGACCTTCCGCCTCGGTCTCGAAGCGCAGGCCCGCGGCCACAAGCTCTGCTACTACCTGCCGCGCGACCTGTCGCTGAAGAACGGCAAGGTCGTCGCCTTCGCCCGCGACCTGGAACTTCGCCGCGAGAAGGGCAATCATTTCACCGCCGGTCCCGGCCGGGACATCGACCTGTCGAGCCAGGATGTCGTCCTGATGCGCCAGGATCCGCCGTTCGACATGGCCTATATCACGGCGACCCATATCCTCGAGCATATCCACCCGAAGACGCTGGTCGTGAACGATCCGATCGAGGTGCGCAACGCGCCCGAGAAACTCTTCGTCACCCATTTCCCCCAGCTGATGCCGCCGACCCTGATCACCTCGCGGAAGGCCGAGGTCGAGGCTTTCCGCGAGGTCCACAAGGACATCATCGTGAAGCCGCTGTTCGGCAATGGCGGCGCCGGCGTCTTCCACCTGAAGCCGGGCGACGAGAATCTGGGCAGCCTGCTCGAGACCTTCACCCAGCTGTTCCGCGAGCCGATCATCGTCCAGCGCTACCTGCCGGAAGTACGCCAGGGCGACAAGCGCATCATCCTCGTCGACGGCAAGCCGGTCGGCGCCATCAACCGCGTGCCGGCGGACGGCGAGGCGCGCTCCAACCTCCATGTCGGCGGCACGGCGGTACGCAGCACGCTGACCCCGCGCGAGATCGAAATCTGCGACACCATCGGCCCCGTGCTGGCGCAAAAGGGCCAGATTTTCGTCGGCATCGACGTGATCGGCGATTACCTGACCGAAATCAACGTGACCAGCCCGACCGGGATCCAGCAGATCGAAGCCTTCGACGGCACAAATGTCGCAGCCCTGATCTGGGATGCGATCGAGAATCGCCGGAAAAATTAACCGACTGTTCACCGGCGAAGGCGCCCCATACCCGCGAATAAACATGGGTATGGAGAGATCATGTCGCGCCCGACCATACGGCCGACCGACCGTGAAGTCTTTTTCAATGCCGACGATATCATCGTCAGCAAGACCGACCTCAAAGGCGTCATCACCTATGCCAACGATGTCTTCCTGGGCATCGCCGGCTATACGGAGGCGGAGGTTCTGGGCCAGCCCCACAATCTGATCCGCCATCCGGACATGCCGCGCGCCGTCTTCGCCCTGCTGTGGCAGGAAGTCCAGGCGGGCCGCGAAATCTTCGCCTACGTGAAGAACATGACGAAAACCGGCGATTTCTACTGGGTGCTCGCCCATGTCACGCCCAGCCGCGATCTGTCGGGCCAGGTGGTGGGCTACCATTCCAACCGCCGCACGCCCGAGCGCCGCGCGGTCGCCGTGGTCGGCCCGCTCTATGACACCATCCGCAAGATCGAACAGGCCGAAGCCAGCCCCAGGGACGGGCTCGCCGCCGGCCTGCGGGCGATCGAGCAGCATCTGTCCAGCCTGGGGGTGAGCTATGGCGAATTCCTCTTCTCTCTTTAACTTCCGCCGTCACCGCGACCCCCATGCCGTGACCGACCCCCGCGACGAGACCATCGCCCGGCTCGAGGCCGAGAACGCCCGCCTGCGCGAGGCGATGGACAAGGCCACCGAAGCCTGCCACCGCATCGCGGGTGGTGATTTCGAAGCCCGGGTCACCCGGATCGAACATCTGGGCGACGCCATCCCCTTTCTCAACCGCCTGAACCGCGCCTTCGACCTGACCGACGTCTTCATTCGCGAAAGCGTCGCCTGCCTCGAGGAGGCGGCCCATGGCCACTATCATCGGCCGTTCCTCGAAACCGGCATGACCGGCGCCTTCCGCTGGGGCGCCCGCACCATGAACGAGACCCGCAACCGCATGAAGGCGATGCAGGACGATGCCAGGGCCCAGCGCCTGCGCCTCGCCGGTGAATTCGAGGCCAGCGTCGGCGAGGTCGTCTCGACCATGGTCGGCGCCGCCTCGCGCATGACCGGCACGGCCGACGGCGTCGCCGACATCGCCACCGCGACCCAGTCAAGGGCCGGCGCCGTCGCCGCCTCCGCCGAACAGACGGCCGCCAGCAGCGAGGCGGTCGCCGCGGCGACCAACCAGCTCGCCGCCTCGATCAACGAGATCAGCCGCCAGGTCCATCTGACCTCCGACCTCTCGGGCGAGGTCGCGGGCGAAGCCGAGTCGGCCGGCCACAACATGCAGGAACTGGCGACCGCGGCCCAGTCGATCGACGGCGTCGTGAAGATGATCCAGCAGATCGCCAGCCAGACCAACCTCCTCGCCCTCAACGCGACGATCGAGGCGGCCCGCGCCGGTGAAGCCGGCAAGGGCTTCGCCGTCGTCGCCGCCGAAGTGAAGACGCTGGCCCGCCAGACCGCGGAAGCGACGGTGCGCATCGGCACCCAGGCCGAGGACATGAAGTCGCTGACCGACACCGCGGTCGCCGGCATCACGAGGATCACCACCGCGACCGAGCAGTTGCGCGACGCCGCGGCCTCGATTTCCAGCGCAGTCGAGGAACAGACGGCGGCGACCGGCGAAATCGGCCACAATGTCGAACAGGTCGCCGCCGGCAACCGCGACATCACCGCCAATATCGTCACCGTCTCCTCCGCCGCGACCGAGACCTCGGACGCCGCGACCCGCATGAGCGAGTCCGCCACGGCCCTGGCCGGCCTGTCCCAGCGACTGCAGTCGGAAATCGCGCGTTTCCTGACGGATATCCGAGCGGTCTAACCCGCGCGACCGCTTGACCAGGATCAAATTTCCCCTCGCGCATCTCTGCTATTCAGGAAGCACGGGAAAGGCCGAGATGCCGGGGGGAAAGGGCGATGCCGTTGCAGGAGACGATCCTCGAACGCCGGACGATGCGGGATTACGGCAGCGAGCCCCTCGACGACGCGACCATTCGCGACCTCATCCGGGCCGCCCGCCAGGGGCCGGGCACCGCGCCGCCTCACCGCTGGGCCTGCACGGTCATCCGTGACGCCGCCGCGCTGGCGCGCATTTCCCGGGAGGCCAAGGCCCATATGCTGGCCAGCCTGCGGACCAGCCCCCATTCGGCGCACTACCAGTCGCTGCTGGGCGACCCCGCCTTCGACATTTTCTATCGCGCGCCGGTGCTGCTGGTGATCTCGGCCACCACCCGCTCGCCGTGGAATGTAGAGGATTGCACCATCGCGGCGGAGAACCTGATGCTTGCCGCCTCGGAAGCCGGGCTGGGCGCCTGCTGGATCGGTTTCGCCCAGGGCTTCATCGGCACCGCCGAAGGCAAGGCGGCGCTCGGCGTGCCCGCCGACTGGGTGCCGGTCGCGCCCATCATCGTCGGGCGGGCCGACAACGCGGCCCTGCCCCTTCAGCGCAAGCCACCCGAGCTCTGCTGGATCGGCTGATCAGGCCACGCGCGGCGTCACCCGGTCGGCGTCTCGTCGGCCCGCGCCCGCACCACGGTGACCGTGCAGGGCGCCTCGGCCGCCACTTCCCCCGACACCGAGCCCAGCAGGCTGCGCATGGCCGAGCGTTCGCGCGCGGCCATCACGATATGGTCGATGTGATTGGAGCGGGCGTATTCGAGGATGGCATCGGCCGGCGATGTCGATTCAAGAACGTGAAAGGTCACGCTGGCATCGGGCAATTCCAGCGGCCGCGCCCAGTGGCGCAACTCGATCAGGCGCTGCAGATGCTTGTGCTCGCCCTCCTCGTCGAGGGTCGTGTCGATGCCGATGCGGCGCAGCTTCAGGACATTGACGCAGGACAGGCGGGCGCGCGGCATGGCGATCATCAACTGGCTGATGGTCTGCCGCATGGCATCGGCCGCGGCTTCGCCAAGGGTGTTCAGATCGATCGCCGCCATGATGATCGGGGCATTGCCCGGCGCCGGCTTCTTGTTCACGGTCAGGATCGAATCGAGATCCATGCGCCGCTTGAAGGTGGTGACGAAGCCATCCTGCGCCATGCGCTCGGCCCGGGCGGTCAGGGATACCTGGCCCGGGGTTCGCAGGTCGAGGGCGAGTTGAGCCGCCGTCGGATGACGGTCGGCGGGATCGACCTCGAGACACCGCAGGATGATTTCCTGCAGCCAGGGCGGACAGTCGGGGCGCAGCTTGCGCGGCGGCACCGGGTCGCGCCACAGGCGTTTCTTCAGGCCCTTCAGGGTCTGCGGATCGCCGAAGGGCCGCGTGCCGGTGACGAAGAAATACATGAGGGAGCCGAGGGCGAAGAGATCGCTGCGCGGCTCGGAGCGCTGGCCCAGCACCTGCTCCGGCGCCATGTAGGGTGCGGTGCCATAGGGCAGGCGGAATTCCTCGTCTAGAAGATCCGGCAGTTGCAGGTGATGCGACAGGCCGAAATCGATCAGCGCCATCTCGCCCGAGGGGCGGACCATGACGTTGGATGGCTTCACGTCGAGATGCACGACCTGCTGGCGATGCAGGGCATCAAGGGCGGTCGCCACCCGGGCGCCGATATCGGCGACCTCCTCGGGCGGCAGGGGCAGGTCGGCCAGCCTTGTGTGCAGGCTCTTGCCCTCGATCCATTCCATGACGATGTAGGGCAGCGTGCGGAAATCGCCCGAGGCGACGAAGCGCGGGACATGCGGGCCGGTCAGGCGGGGCAGGATCATCTGCTCCATCTCGAAGCCGACGATGGCCGCCGGGTCCTCGCCTTCCGCGAGACGCGGCACCTTCATGAGCAGCGGCATGTCGGTGCCGGACTTCCTGACCGCCCAGATGGTGGCCATGCCGCCCTTGTGGACCTGGGAGTCCACCACGAAACCGTCGATGATGCTGCCCGGGCTGATGCGCGGCGCGGCCATGGTGGTTCAGCGCCCGGCGTACAGGCGGCTGGCGAGCCCCACCGGCAGACCGGCGGCCCTGATCTTCTGTGCCGTGGCCTCGACGTCATAGGGCACGCGGTGGAAGGTGATCTCGGCGCTGTAGTCGTTGTAGATCGCATAGCCGGCGGCCGGGTCGCCGTCGCGCGGCTGGCCGACCGAGCCGATCAGGGCGAGCCAGCGACGCTGCGCCAGCAAGGGGATGGCGATCCCCGGCTGGGGCCGGAACGGCGTCAGCTTGCCGATGTTGGACAGGCCGTAGATCGCGGGAATATGAACATGGCCCGAGAAGACGAGGCGGGTCTCCGCCGCCTCCAGGCTGTGACGGGCGGTCTCGCCGTCGATCACATAGATCCAGCGATGCGGCGCCGAGGCATCGGCATGGACATAGAGCCGGTCGTCGTCGATGACCGAGAGCGGCAGCTTCGACAGGAAATCGAGCGAGGCCTTGGACAATTGCCGGCCGGTCCAGTCGATCGCCTGGGCGGCATGGCTGTTCATGCCGTTGACGCCGCCGACCGCCGCCTCGTCATGATTGCCGCGGATGGCGATCGCCCCTTCGGCGACGAGGCCGGCGATGGTCTCGATCGTCCATTCGGGGTCCGGTCCGTAACCGACATAATCGCCCAGCAGCACGAAACGCTGCGCGCCCCGGGCCCGGGCGTGGGCCAGCACGGCGGTCAGCGCCTCGCGGTTGCTGTGGATGTCGGTGAGGAACGCAATCTGCACGGGTCTCGCCTTCCTGGGATGCGGGGTGGACCCCGTTCATCTTGTCTCGTGAACAAGATGTAGGACGGCGAGGCGGGATCGGCAACCCGCCCTTGGTCGAGACGGGGACGCCCCCGCCCGGCCGCCCCGCCCCGGCAGGGAGCGAGACGGTCGAACGGGGGCGCCCGTCAGCCGATCAGAAGAAGCCCATTGCCTTCGGGCTGTAGCTGACCAGCATGTTCTTGGTCTGCTGATAGTGATCGAGCATCATCTTGTGGGTCTCGCGACCGATGCCCGACTGCTTGTAGCCCCCGAAGGCCGCATGGGCCGGATAGAGGTGGTAGCAGTTGGTCCAGACGCGGCCGGCCTGGATCGCCCGGCCGAAGCGATAGGCGCGGTTGCCGTCGCGGGTCCAGAGGCCGGCGCCAAGGCCGTAGAGCGTGTCGTTGGCGAGGGCGAGGGCTTCCGCCTCGTCCTTGAAAGTGGTCACGGACACGACCGGCCCGAAGATCTCCTCCTGGAAGACGCGCATCTTGTTGTGGCCGCGGAACACCGTCGGCTCCACATAGTAGCCGCCGGCCAGTTCGCCGCCGAGGACGTTGCGCTTGCCGCCGATCAGCAGTTCGGCCCCCTCGGCCTTGCCGATGTCGATATAGGACAGGATCTTCTCGAGCTGATCGTTCGAAGCCTGGGCGCCGAGCATGGTCGAGCCGTCGAGCGGGTCACCCTGCTTGATGGCGGCGACGCGGGCGAGGGCGCGTTCCATGAACTTGTCGTAGATCTTTTCGTGGATGAGGGCGCGGCTGGGGCAGGTGCAGACTTCGCCCTGATTCAGCGCGAAGAGGACGAAACCCTCGATCGCCTTGTCGAAATAGTCGTCGTCCTCGGCCGCCACGTCCTCGTGGAAGATGTTCGGCGACTTGCCGCCCAGCTCCAGCGTGACCGGGATCAGGTTCTCGGCGGCATATTGCATGATCAGCCGGCCGGTGGTGGTTTCACCGGTGAAGGCGATCTTGGCGATGCGCTTGTTGGAGGCCAGCGGCTTGCCGGCCTCGATGCCGAAACCATTGACGATGTTGAGAACGCCCGGCGGCAGGATGTCGCCGATCAGCTCGGCCCAGACCATGATCGACAGCGGGGTCTGTTCGGCGGGCTTCAGCACCACGCAATTGCCGGCGGCGAGCGCGGGGGCCAGCTTCCAGCAGGCCATCAGCAGCGGGAAGTTCCACGGAATGATCTGGCCGACGACGCCGAGCGGTTCGTGGAAGTGATAGGCCATCGTGTCGTTGTCGACTTCGCCGATCGTGCCTTCCTGCGAACGGACGCAGGAGGCGAAATAGCGGAAGTGGTCGATGGCGAGCGGCAGGTCGGCCGCCCTGGTTTCGCGGATCGGCTTGCCGTTGTCGATGGTCTCGACCATGGCGAGAAGCTCCAGCTTCTCTTCCATCCGATCGGCGATCTTGTTCAGGAGACGGGCGCGTTCGGCGACCGAGGTCCGGCCCCAGGCATCTTTGGCGGCATGGGCGGCGTCGAGCGCCAGCTCGATGTCCTCGGCGGTCGAGCGGGCGATCTGGGCGACCGGCAGGCCGGTGATCGGGGTGATGTTGTCGAAATACTGGCCACGCACCGGGGCAACCCATTTGCCGCCGATGAAATTGTCGTAGCGCGAGCGGAACGCGATGGATTTCGAGATTTCTTCGATGGTCTGGTGGATCATGGTTCGCTCCCTGGGCCTCGATATTTTGATGGGGGCCGCTGACAGAAGCGTTAGCCCAAAGCGGCCCGGGCCAGTATAGCACTATGGTACTAAACCGCCCTGCCCGGTTCGGCGGCAATGCCGCCGAAACATATCGCAAGCGCGCAAACGCCTTCGCGGCCGCACGGGCTCGGGGCCTCATGTAATGCCTCAACTCACACGCCGGACCTCAGCCCGCAGGCTTCGCCGACCAGGATGGCGAAGCGGGACGGCACGGGCGGCAGCGCCCGGCCGTCCAGCGCCGCGACCGGCGACAGGAGGCGCAGGCTGTTGGTCAGGAACAGGGGCGCCGCCGCGATCTCGCCGGGGTCGAGGCAGCGTTCCACCGCGCCGGCCCGCTCGATCAGGCAGGCGCGCATGATGCCGGGCCGGACGCCATCGGCAACCGGCGGCGTCACCAGCCGCCCGTCGACGACGGCGAAGAGATTGGCCATGGCGGAGCTTGCGACCGCCCCCCGCGTGTTCAGCATCAGCGCGTCATCGGCGCCGGCCCGCTTCGCCTCGGCCAGCGCCAGGACATTGTCGAGATAGGCGAGGGTCTTCAGCCGCGACAGGGGCGAGGTTTCGTTGCGCCGCAGGGAGACGGTCGCCAGCGTCACCGGCTGAAAGGCGATGGCCGGCGACCAGGGCGCGAGACTGGCGAGCACGACCGGGCGGGGATCGGCGGGCGGCGGCAAGCCGCGCGGCCCGGCGCCCCGGCTCACCGTCACCCGGATCGCGGCGTGCGGCCCGGTCATCGCGGCCAGAAGATCATCGATCGCCCGCTCGACCGCCGCTCGCGGCACCTCGAAGCCCAGTTCTTTTGCCGCCGCCGACAAGCTGGACAGATGGGCCGCCAGGGCGAAGGGGATGCGGTTGAAGACGCCGATGGTCTCGAACACCCCGTCGCCCAGCAGCAGGCCGCGATCCCCGGCCTCGAGCGGGATCGTCCCGCCCTCGCTCAGCCTTCCCTCGAACCAGATCACGGCAGAATCTCCAGGAAATTGCGAAGAAGCGCATGGCCGCCTTCGGTCAGCACGGATTCGGGATGGAACTGCACCCCGAAGGTCGGATGCCGGACATGGGCGAGGGCCATCACCTCGCCCTCGTCCGAGCGCGCGGTCACGAGAAGCGGCTCATCCCCCGTCAGCTCGACGACGAGGGAATGGTAGCGTCCGACGCGGAGGGGCGACGGCAGGCCGGCGAAAAGCCCCTCGCCGTCATGGCCGATCGCCGTCGCCTGGCCATGCAGCGGGCGCCGCGCCCGCGCCACCCGCCCGCCGAAGGCCTGTCCGATGCATTGATGGCCGAGGCAGACGCCGAGGATCGGCACGAGCCCCGAGAAGCCCCGCACCACGTCGAGGGAGACGCCCGCCTGATCCGGCGCGCAAGGCCCCGGCGAGATCACGATGGCCGAAGGCGCCAGCGCCTCGACCCCGGCCAGGGTGACGGCATCATTGCGCCGCACGACGACCTCCGCCCCCAACTCCCGCAGGTAGCGGGCGATGTTGAAGACGAAACTGTCGTAATTGTCGATGACGAGGATGGTCATTCCTGAGAGGCCCGATCGTCCTGTTCCCGCCAATCCGGGCGACACGCCGCCATCAGGGCCGCCCAGTCGTCGGGGGGATTGCCGCGATCCAGCATTCTCTCGAACACGGCATAGGGGTCGGAGCGGCTGCCGGCGGCGCGAAGCGTCTGTTCGTCGTTGACCCAGGCATAGACGATCACCCTGGCCTTGGAATCGTAGCGGAAGAACAGGCGGAAGCGCCGGCCGATCTTGGCTCGCCGCCAATGACGGTAAGCCCCGCCGAGGGTATTGCCCTGCCGATAGTCGTCGCGGGCGGGATCGCCGGGCACGGCTTCGAGGATCAGATGGCTCAGCGCCCGGAGCAGCTTGACGTTGGCATTGCCTTCCGCCCCTCGCGGATCGCTTCGCCGCGCCCGCTCGGCCGCGGCCTGCAAGCGCCGGAGTTGCTCGATCAGGCCATCGTGGAACAGCAGCGTCCAGCCGTGACTTTGCATCGATGGCCCCGGTCAGAGCGCCACGTCACCTTCGATCTCGTCTTCCGGATCGACCGGCACTTTCACCTCGGCCAGCAAGGCCTTCGCGATATCGTCCGGCAGGGTGCCGATATGGCGTCCGGCCCGGATGTCCCGCTCGATCAGGTCGAGGAAGGCGCCGATCGCCGGATCCTCATGGCTTGTCTCCGCCCGGGTCACGACGACTTCGCCGCTTCTGATCTCGAAGCGCACCTTGCCACCCTGATCGACCCCCAGGACCTGACGGACCACCTTGGGCAGGGTGATCTGGCCCTTGGAGGTGAGGGTGGCGATCTCGCGGATATCGTTCATGGCGGGGCCTCCTGCGGAAACCGCTTGTAAGGAATAATCCTTACCACGGGCAAGGGCCTCATCGCAAGATCGCGCCTCGGCTTCACGCCGTCGCCGCGAAGATGCGGGCCGCCTTGGTCAGGGTTTCGCGATATTCGCTGGCGGGATCCGACAGGGCGGTGATGCCGCCGCCGACCTGGAAGCGGGCCTTGCCGCCCGCGATGCTCAGAGTGCGGATGGCGATGTTGAGATCGGCGGCGCCGTCGAAGCCGAGCCAGCCGATGGAGCCGCAATAGAGCCCGCGCGGCCGGCCCTCGATCGCGCCGATCAGGCGCATGGCCTCGGGCTTGGGCGCGCCGGTGATGGAGCCGCCGGGAAAGCCGGCGGCGACGGCGTCGAGGGCGCCTAAGCCGTCCCGCAGCCGGCCGGTGACGGTCGAGACCATGTGATGGAGACCGGCATAGGTCTCGATCGCGCAAAGCTCCGGCACTTCGACCGAATGGGGCCGGCAGACCCGGGAGAGATCATTGCGCAGGAGATCGACGATCATCACGTTTTCGGCCCGGTCCTTGACCGAGGCGGCGAGGCTGGCGGCGCGGGCGGCGTCTTCCGCCGGATCCTCGGCCCGGGCGATGGTGCCCTTGATCGGGCGGGTCTCGATCCGGTCGCCGTCGATGCGCAAGAATCGCTCGGGCGAGGAAGACACCACCTCGAGCCCGGGAAAGCGCAGAAGAGCGGCGAAATCGCCCGGATTGGCCCGGCGCAGCGCGGCGTGCAGGGCAAAGGCATCCGCCCCCGCCGGCCAGTCGGCCGAATAGGCTTGCGCGATATTGGCCTGGAACAGGTCGCCGGCCAGGATCGCCTCGATCACCCGCCGCACCGCCGCCTCGAAATCGGCCGCCGGCATATCCGCCCGCCAGGCGAGACGCGGCGGGACGACGGGCGGCGCCGGCCGGGCGAGCAGGTCGCGGATCTGCCCGGCCCGATCCGGCGGCGCATGGGGCAGAAGATCCGTCAGCAGGAAAGCCTCGCCCGTTGCGTGATCGAAGGCGAGCAGCCAGTCGTAAAGCCCGAACATCAGGTCCGGCACCGGCAGGTCGGCGAAACCCGGCTGGACCTCGAACAGGCGCCCGGCGTCATAGGACAGGAAGCCGATGGCCCCGCCCCGGAAGGGCGGCAAACCTTCGCCCCGCGCGGCGCGCCCCCAGCCCAACAGACGGCGAAGCGCGGGGATCGGCGCCTCGGCCATGGGCTCGCCCCGCCAATGGGCGATGCCCAGCCGGACCTCGAAAAAACCCGAGGGATCGGCGGCGACATAGCTGTAGCGCCCCTGCCGGGCATGACCCATGGCGCTGTCGAGAAAGGCGAATCCGGGCCGTCCGGCCAGACGGCTGGCCGCCTGCATCGAATCGAGAGCGCCGAGGGAAAATATCGCCATGCCCCTTCATGGCGCCGCCCCGCGCGTCAGGCAACAGTCCGGCAATGCAGTCCGGCGTTCTCGATGGTTTCAAATCGCCGGAAAAGGCACTAGATAAGCGGTCGAAAACCGTCCAAGCCCCGTTGAGCGAGCGCCTATGGCCATCCTGTCCGATATTTCGATCCGCGAACTCGCCCGCACCACGGGCATGATCGAGCCCTTTGTCGAGGGTCAGAAGCGCGACGGCGTGATTTCCTACGGCCTGTCGTCCTATGGCTATGACGCGCGCGTGGCGGACGACTTCAAGATTTTCACCAATGTCGACAGCGCCGTGGTCGACCCGAAGAATTTCTCGAGCAACAGTTTCGTCGATCGCAAGACCGACGTCTGCGTGATCCCGCCCAATTCCTTCGCCCTCGCCCGCACGGTCGAATATTTCCGCATCCCGCGCGACATTCTGGTGATCTGCCTCGGCAAGAGCACCTATGCCCGTTGCGGCATCATCGTGAACGTGACGCCGCTGGAGCCGGAATGGGAAGGCCATGTCACGCTGGAATTTTCCAACACGACGCCGCTGCCCGCGAAGATCTACGCCAACGAAGGCGCCTGCCAGTTCCTGTTCCTGAAGGGGGACAAGCCTTGCGAGGTCTCCTATGGCGACCGGGCCGGCAAATACATGGGCCAGACCGGCGTTACCCTGCCGAAGCTGTGAGATCGAGATAGAGAATGGCATTGCAGCGTATCGTCATTCGCGGCGGCGGCGAACTCTTCGGCGAGATTCCGATCTCGGGCGCGAAGAACGCCGCCCTGCCGCTGGTCGCCGCCAGCCTGCTGACCGCGGAAACCCTGACCCTCGACAATCTGCCGGAACTCGCCGACGTCGGCTTCATGCTCGGCCTCGTCGAGCAGCATGGGGCGGAAATCCTGCGCGGTCCCCGCCATGTCGAGATCACGGCGGGCACGATCACCAGCACCACCGCGCCCTATGACCTCGTCCGCAAGATGCGGGCCAGCGTTCTCGTGCTCGGCCCCCTCGTCGCCCGCATGGGCGAGGCCATGGTGTCCCTGCCGGGCGGCTGCGCCATCGGCACGCGGCCGGTCGACCTGCACCTGAAGGGCCTCGAGGCCATGGGCGCGAAGATCGAACTCGTCGACGGCTATGTCCACGCGACGGCGCCCAAGGGGCTGAAGGGCGCGACCATCCGCTTTCCCTTCGTCTCGGTCGGCGCGACCGAGAATCTGCTCATGGCCGCCAGCCTCGCCGAGGGCGAGACCGTGCTCGACAACGCCGCGCGGGAGCCGGAGATCACCGATCTCGTCCAGTGCCTGCAGGCGATGGGCGCGGATATCTCGGGCGTCGGCACCGAGCGGCTGGTGATCCGGGGCAAGGCTTCGCTCCACGGCGCGCGCTATTCCATTCTGCCCGACCGGATCGAGACCGGCACCTATGCCATGGCGGTCGGTGTCGCCGGGGGCCAGGTCGAGCTGGTCGGCGCCCGGCCGGACACGCTGGAAGACGTGATCGACGTCCTCAACCGCTCCGGCGTCGAGGTGACGCCGACGGCGCGCGGTATGAAGGTGAAGCGGAACGGCCACCGGGTTCACGGCGTCGACGTGATGACCCAGCCCTTCCCCGGTTTCCCGACCGACCTGCAGGCCCAGATGATGGTGCTGATGGCGACGGCCGAGGGCGCCGCCATGATCACCGAGACGATCTTCGAGAACCGCTTCATGCATGTGCCGGAATTGGCGCGCATGGGCGCCAATGTCACCGTCCACGGCGCCTCGGCGCTGGTGCGCGGCGTGCCCAGGCTGAAGGGCGCGCCCGTGATGGCGACCGACCTTCGCGCCTCGATCAGCCTCGTCCTCGCCGGCCTCGCCGCCGAGGGGGAGACGGTGGTCAACCGCATCTATCACCTCGACCGCGGCTACGAGCGGGTCGAGGAGAAGCTGGGCGCCGTCGGCGCCAACATCAGGCGCCTGACGGAATGAGCGCGGCCCCCCGCCTGCACCTTGGCTTCGCCGATGCGGACGACCTTCGCGTCGTCTCCGCCCTCGTGCAGGACGCGGTGGTGAAGGCGGCGGATCTCGTCTACCTCGGCGGGGCCCGGCGCTTCGCCCTGGTCGCCAACCGCTTCTGCTGGGAAGCGGGTGGCGAGGCCTTTCGTCGGCGCTGCGGGCTGCATTTCGATACCGTCCGCTCGGCCCGGGTGAAGGGCATCGATCGCAACGCGGTCGAACAAGTCTTGGAACTCCTGGCCATCGAGGTCGGGGAGAATGAAAATGGCGTGCTGATCGATCTGATCTTCGCCGGTGGTGCCCAGATCCGTCTCGATGCCGAGACGCTCGAGGGCGGCCTGAAGGATCTGACCGAGGCCTGGCCGACCCGCCAGGCACCGCAGCACGAAAGTGACGGGGAATCCGCCTGATGGTCACCAAATCGCCCAACGAGGGCCTGGTCTTCGCCCTGCCCAAGGGCCGCATCCTGAAAGAGCTGCGTCCGCTGCTCGACAAGGTTGGGCTGACGCCCGAGCCCGATTTCGACAACGAGAAATCGCGCGCCCTGCGTTTCCGCACCGCCAATCCCAATGTCTCGCTGATCCGGGTGCGCTCCTTCGATGTCGCCACCTTCGTCGCCTTCGGCGCGGCCCATCTCGGCGTCGCCGGCAACGACGTGCTGATGGAATTCGACTATCCCGAGATCTATGCCCCGCTCGACCTGAACATCGGCCATTGCCGCCTGTCGGTCGCGGAGCCCGCCGATCTCGCCGGCAAGGACGATCCCAGCCGCTGGAGCCATGTCCGCGTCGCGACCAAATATCCGCACATCACGCGCCAGCATTTCGCCGCGCGCGGGGTGCAGGCGGAATGCGTGAAGCTGAACGGCGCCATGGAACTGGCGCCCATGCTCGGCCTGTGCCGGCGCATCGTCGACCTGGTCTCGACCGGCGATACCTTGCGCGCCAATGGCCTCGTCGAGGTCGAGAAGATCGCCGATATCTCGTCGCGTCTCGTCGTCAACCGCGCCGCCTTCAAGACCAGGGTGGAGGAGATCGGCGGCTGGATCGACGCTTTCAGGGGGGCCCTGCGTGCCGCGTGACCTGACCACACGATCCGCCGATTTCGCCACCGGTTTCGAGGATCTGCTGAATTCCAAGCGCGAGATGTCGGTCGACGTCGATGCCAGCGTCGCCGCCATCATCGCCGATGTCCGGGCGAGGGGCGATGCCGCCGTCCTCGACTACACCAACCGTTTCGACCGCATGGCCCTGGCGGATGCGGTCGACATGCGCGTCTCGGCCGACGAGATCGAGGCGGCGGTCGAGCAGGTCGGCCCCGAGCTTCTGGCCGCCATCGACCTCGCGGCGACCAGGATCGAGAGCTTTCACGCGCGCCAGGTGCCGCTGGACGATCATTACACCGATGCCGTCGGCGTTCGCCTCGGCCTGCGCTGGACCCCGGTTTCGGCCGCCGGCCTCTATGTTCCCGGCGGCACCGCCGCCTATCCGTCCTCGGTCCTCATGAATGCCCTGCCGGCCAAGGTCGCCGGGGTGTCCCGCATCGTCATGGTGGTGCCGACACCGGACGGCGTGCTGAACCCCGCGGTGATGGCCGCCGCCCGGCGCGCCGGGGTCACCGACATCCTGCGCATCGGCGGCGCCCAGGCCGTCGCCGCCCTCGCCTATGGCACCGAGAGCATCCGGCCGGTGGACAAGATCGTCGGCCCCGGCAATGCCTATGTCGCCGCCGCCAAGCGGCAGGTTTACGGCGTCGTCGGCATCGACGCGATCGCGGGGCCGAGCGAGATCCTGGTGGTCGCCGATGGCGCCAACGACCCGGCCTGGATCGCCGCCGATCTCCTGTCCCAGGCCGAACACGACGAAAGCGCCCAGTCGATCCTGCTGACCGACGACAGCGCCTTCGCCGACAGGGTCCTCGCCGCCATCGAGGATCACCTGGAGCGCCTGCCCCGCGCCGCCACCGCCCGCAAGAGCTGGGACGACCACGGCGCCGTCATCCGCCTGCGCAGCCTCGACGAGGCCCCCGCCCTCGTCGACGCCGTGGCGCCGGAACATCTCGAACTCGCGCTTGAAGACCCGGACGCATTCGCGGCCCGGGTCAGCCACGCGGGGGCCATTTTCCTCGGACGTTACACGCCCGAGGCGATCGGCGATTATGTCGCCGGGCCGAACCACGTCCTGCCGACGGCGCGCACCGCCCGCTTCTCCTCCGGCCTGTCGGTCTTCGATTTCCTGAAGCGCACCACCCTCGTCGGCTGCGACGAGGCGGCGCTGCGGGCGATCGGCCCGGCCGCCGTCACCCTGGCCCGGGCCGAGGGGCTGGGTGCCCATGCGTTGTCTGTCGCGATCCGGCTGAACGAGGCCAACTGATGAGCGCCGAGACGAGAAAACTGGTTGGCGTCACCCTCGACGAGGCTTCGGTCGCAAGACGCAGCCCCGATGTCGATCACGAGCGTAAGGTCGCGATCTTCGACCTGCTCGACGAGAACCATTTCTCGCCCATCGGCGACCACGACGGCCCCTATCACCTGCATCTGGCGATCGAGGAAACCCGCCTCGTCTTCGACATCCGCGACGCCGACACGACGCCCCTCGGCAAGATCATCCTCGCCCTGTCGCCGTTCCGGAACCTGATCCGCGAATATCTCGGCATCTGCGAGAGCTATTACGCCGCCATCAAGACCTCGACCCCGCAGAAGATCGAGGCGATCGACATGGGCCGGCGCGGATTGCACAACCAGGGCTCGGAATTGCTGATGGAGCGGCTGAAGGGCAAGATCGAGATCGATTTCGATACCGCCCGCCGCCTCTTCACCCTGATCTGCGTCCTGTTCATGAAGGGCTAGGCGGCGCGGCCGTGGGGGGATATTCAGCCGATCTTCCGGGGGCCGTGTTGTTCTGCTGCACGCAGAACGCCATTCGCTCGCCCATCGCCATGGGCCTGATGAAACATTTCTACGGCCGGGTGATCTTCACCGATTCGGTCGGCGTGCGCGCCGGCGATCTCGACCCTTTCGCCATCTCGGTGATGGACGAGATGGGCATCGACATATCGAGATACCGGCCGAAGGATTTCGACCAGCTGGAAGACACGAGTTTCGACCTCATCATCTCGCTCTCTCCGGAAGCGCAGCACAAGGCGGTGGACCTGACGCGGACCATGGCCTGCGACGTCGAATATTGGCCGACCTTCGATCCCAGCCTCGCCCAGGGCTCGCGCGAGCAGGTTCTCGACAGTTATCGCGGCGTGCGCGACCAGTTGCTTCAGCGCATTCGCGGCCGCTTCGGTGTGGTACGCGCGCCCACCGTCTGAGCAATTCACCGCAAACAGGGCCGACCTGCGGGCTGAACGCTTGCAAAAGCAAGCATACGGTCGCATGTTCCTGCCAAATTTAGTCTTAGGTTCCTCAGGAGAACATATGCCCAAGGAAGAATTGATCGAGTTTCCGGGTACGGTAACCGAGCTTCTGCCCAATGCCCATTTCCGCGTCCGTCTCGACAACGATCATGAAGTGCTGGCCCATACCGCCGGCAAGATGCGCAAACACCGCATCCGCGTCCTCGCCGGTGACAAGGTGCTGGTCGAAATGACCCCCTACGACCTGACCAAGGGCCGCATCACCTTCCGCTTCAAGTAAGCGCCCGTCGGGCCTTCGCCCATGGGAAATGACCCCAAGCTCGTCCTCGCCTCGGCTTCGCCCCGCCGGCGCGAGCTGCTGGACCGACTCGGCCTCGCGCCGGACCTGATCCTCGCCGCCGATCTCGACGAATCGCCCCGCCCGGGTGAGGCGCCGCTGGCC
>NZ_JBAQRT010000040.1:0-8473 GCF_049306435.1 Zavarzinia sp. | reverse complement strand
GGGCACGGTAACGGGCCAGCAACTCGGCCGGGCCGCCGGTCAGGCCATGGGCCTCGCGCAGCCGCGCGACCACCTCCGCCAGCGGCGGGCCGTTCAGCGCGGCGAAACCTTCCGCACTGCCGGCGATGCCGAAGCCGGCCAGGAAGTCGCGATAGACCGTCTTCAACGCGGCGATACTGTCCGCCAGGGTTCCGTCGAGATCGAGCAGCAGGCCACGGACCAAGGGCTCACCCCCCGAAACTCGCCCGCCGGGCGGCGATGGCGAGGCGGCACAGGGGGGCATAGAGCGGCTCCAGCCGGGTTTTCACCACCTCGGCCCCGGCGGCGGCATCGAGGCCCGCCGGCAGCGGCCCGATCGGTAGCCAGACCCGGGCGATTTCGGCGCCGGCGTCGATTTCCGGCACCATTTCGTGGGCGGTGATCGCGACCGCGTCGTCCCCGGCCTCGATCGCCCGCTGGACTGGAAGGGCGCCGGCATGGCGGGGCAGGGCGCCCCGATGAAGGTTGATGCAGCCCCGGCCGAAGCGGTCCAGCACGCGGGCCGGAACCTGATAGCGCCAGGACAGGGTCACGAGAAGATCGAGCGGCCCCGTCGGCAGCAGGGGGCCGATATCCTTCGCCTCGGTGCCGTCGACGGCGGTCAGCGGCACGCCGGCCGGGGCGCAGAGCCGGGTGAAATCGGCGAGATCGCTTCTTTCGCTGCCACCTTCGGCCCTGGGCAGGCGGCCATGAGTGAAGACCGCGGCGATTTCGATCGCATCGTCGGTCAGAAGGGCGTTTTCGAGCACCAGGAGGCCGGGCCGCCGGGCCAGCAGCGCCACAACCCTCAGTTTTTTCATGCCGGCCACCCTCCCGCGCGCTGCGGATGCCATTGTCGGGGCAATCGGCGGCGGGTTCAAGGCCGGCCGCCTGGGGATAAGCCACCGGTTTTCCTTGTTCTCGTTCCAACCCCGATTATCCTCGACGCATGATTCTGGTGAGGGGCGAGCACTGATGGTCGGTCTCCGGCAATCATCCGCGGTCGACAAGGGGCGGCGGCTGCGGGTCCTTGGGTTGACGGTGCTCGCCCTTGGCCTCGCCGTGATCCTCAGTCTCGAAGGCTCGGTCTTCGCCGGTCAGGCGGGCTATCTGCCCTTCGTCGCCTGCGTCGTGCTGGCCTCGGCCTTCGACGGGTTCTTGCCGGGGGCGATCGTCACCGGCTTTGGCGCCATGGCCGTGTTGCTCCTCGGCGGCGGCATCGACAGCCTGTCCGGCGGACTGGGGCTCGTCCTCTATCTGGCCATCGGTATCGCCATCGCCTTCTGGGGCGGCTCCGCCCTCAAGGCCCGGGCGACCGCCGCCATGACGCAACAGCACCTGCAGTCGATCCTCGACACGGTGCCCGACGCCATGATCGTGATCGACCGCAACGGCATCATGCGCTCCTTCAGCACGGCGGCGGAGCGATTGTTCGGCTGGACCGCCGCCGAAATGGTCGGCCTCAATGTCAGCACGCTGATGCCGCAACCCTATCGGGGCGCCCATAATTCCTACCTCGAGCGTTATGCCCGCACCAAGGAACGGCGGATCATCGGCATCGGCCGCATCATCGTGGGCCTGCGCAAGAACGGCACCACCTTCCCGATGGAGCTGCATGTCGGCGAGACCGGCGGCGCCGTGCCCTTCTTCACCGGCTTCGTGCGCGACCTGACCGAGCGCCAGCAGGTCGAGGCGCGGCTGCAGGACCTGCAGTCGGAACTCGTCCATGTCTCGCGTCTGATGGCGGTGGGGGAAATGGCGTCGATGCTGGCGCATGAGTTGAACCAGCCTTTGTCGGCGGTCGCCAATCTGTTGACCGGATCGCGCCGCCTGTTCGAGAGGGGCCGGCCCGAAGATGGCCCCAAGATCACCGAAGCGCTGCAGAAGGCGGCCCAGCAGGCCCTGCGCGCCGGGGACATCATCCATCGGATGCGCAGCTTCGTCAGCCGGGGCGATGGCGAGCGCGGCCTGGAAAATCTGTCCAAGGTGGTCGAGGAAGCCGCCGCCCTTGGCCTTGTCGGGGTGAAGGAGCGGCAGGTCGAGGTGTCTTTCGATCTCGCGGTCGATGCCAATGCCATCTTCGTCGACAAGGTCCAGATCCAGCAGGTCTTGCTGAACCTGATCCGCAACGCGCTAGAGGCGATGCAGGACACGCTCCAGCGCCGGCTGAGCATCACCACCGTTCGCCGCGACGACGATTATGTCGTCGTCAGCGTGGCCGATACCGGCAGCGGCCTCGCCGAGGAAATTCGCGAAAAATTGTTCCACCCCTTCATGACCACCAAGCCGCAGGGCATGGGGGTCGGCCTGTCGATTTCCCGCTCGATCGTCGATGCCCATGGCGGACGGATCTGGGCGGAAGAAAACCCCGGCGGTGGCACCGTGTTTCGCTTCACCCTACCCCCAGTGCCGACGGAGGGCGCCAACGATGAGTGAGATGCTGGTCCATCTCGTCGACGATGACGACAGCGCGCGGGACAGCCTCGCCTTCATGCTCGAAGCCGCCGATTTCGTCGTCCAGTCCTACGAATCGGCCCAGGCCTTTCTCGACGGGCTGCCGATCGGCCCCCGGGGCTGCGTCATCACCGATGTCCGAATGCCGGACATGACGGGCATCGAACTGGTGCACCGGCTGAACGCGCTGAAGGTCGGCCTGCCGGTCATCGTCATCACCGGCCATGGCGACATCCCGCTGGCGATCGAGGCGATGCGTGCGGGCGTCGTCGATTTCATCGAGAAGCCCTTCCCCGAGGAGCGAATTCTCGAAGCGCTGGACCTCGCCCGGGACAAGCTGGGCGCAGAGGTCGGCGAGACGCCGAACAGCGAAATCCTCGAAAAGCTCGAAACCCTGTCCGAGCGGGAGCGCGAAGTGCTCGACGGCGTGGTGGCCGGCCGGCCCAACAAGATCATCGCCCGCGACCTCGGCATCAGCCCGCGCACGGTGGAAATCTACCGCGCCAAGGTGATGACCAAGATGCAGGCCGACAATCTCGCGGCCCTCGTCCGCATGACCATGGCCGCCGGCCTCGGCTGACCGGCGTCAATCCTGGTGAAGGGCGGGCCGGGCGCATTGCAATCGATCCGGTCCCTTCCCTAGGATGATACATGCGTTCCCGTTCCATGGCTTACCGGCTGCGCCGGAAGCTTCGCCCCTCTCTCTCGCTCTGGCTGTCGTCACTGCTGTGGCGCCGCCGGCTGGTGTTCTGGCTGGGGGCGATACTGACCGGCCTCGTCTGCGTCGGCTTCGCCTATGCCGCCGATTTCGCCTTCGAACTCTTCGGCCTCCTGACCGGCGTCTGGCCCTGGGCCGGACTGGTGGTCACGCCGCTCGGCTTCGGTCTTTGCACCCTCCTGCTGATCCGCTTCTTTCCGGGCGGGGAGGGCAGCGGCATTCCCCAGGCGATCGCGGCCCGCAAACTTGAATCCCCCACCCAGCGCAACCGGCTGCTGTCGCTGCGCATCGCCTTCGGCAAGGTGATGCTGACCACGCTGGCGCTCGGCTTCGGTGCCTCGGTCGGACGCGAGGGGCCCTCGGTTCAGGTCGGGGCCTCGATCATGCTGGCCTGCAGCCGCTTCGCCGGTCTTGGCCGGATGCGCGGCGTCATCCTGGCGGGCAGCGCGGCCGGTGTCGCCGCGGCCTTCAACACGCCGCTGGCCGGCATCATCTTCGCCATCGAGGAAATGAGCCGCGCCTACGAGAGAAGGGTGAGCACGCTGATTCTCTCGGCCGTGCTGCTGGCGGCCGGGGCGGCGGCGCTCATTCATGGCAGCGGCTCCTATTTCGGCCAGACCATGGCCCAGCTCGATCACTGGACCGATTGGCTGGCGGTGCCGCTGCTCGGTGTCGGCGGCGGCGTGATCGGCGCCTGTTTCGCCCGGCTGATGATCGCCCAGGCGCGCTATCTGCCCCGCCTGCTCGACGGTCGGATCGGCCGCCACCGCGTGTTGTTCGCCATGTTCTGCGGGCTGGTCGTCGCCCTTGTCGCCTGGGCGACCGCGCTGCCGGTCAATGGCACCGGCTATGCCGAGGCGAAGGCCGCGCTGAACGGCACCCTGACGGACCCCTGGGCCTTCGTCGGGGCCAAGCTGCTGGCCAATCTGGTGACCCAGGCCAGCGGCCTCGCCGGTGGTATCTTCGCGCCGACGCTGGCCGTCGGCGCCGGGCTCGGCGCCGCCATCGGCGATATCCTGCCCGGCGTCTCGCCCGGGGCGCTGGCCGCGCTCGGCATGGTCGCGCTGTTCGCGGGGGTGATGCAGGCGCCGATCACCGGCTTCGTCATCGTCTTCGAGATGACCGACAATCACGCCATGGTCATTCCGCTGATGGCGGTGGCGATCGTCGCTGCGGGGACATCCCGCATGATCTGCCACCAGCCGATCTATCACGCCCTGTCGGAATTGTTCCTGGCGAAGGTGCGGGCGGCGGGCCAGACCGGCGCGCCCGGCGGACTCAAGCCCCCTTGAAGCCGCGAATGAGCTTCAGGGCCTCGTCCGAGGCCCAGTCGGCCGGGCCGACCAGCGTGCCCCTTATGGTGCCGTCCGGCCCGATGACCACCGTGGTCGGCAGGCCCTTCACGTCGAGCGCGCGGGCGAGGGCCATGCCCTCGTCCTTCAGGAGACCGAGGCCGGCCGCCTGATTCGCGGCGAGGAAAGCGGTGATCTTGTCATCTTCCAGCCGGTCGACCGACAGGGCGAGCACATCGATCCCCTCGGGGCGCAGGGTTTCCGCGGCTTTGGCGAGGGACGGCAGTTCCTCGACGCAAGGCGCGCACCAGGTCGCCCAGAAATTCACCACGACGACCTTGCCCTTGTAATCCGCCAGCGAGACCACGGCGCCGGCCGCGTTTCGGAAGGTCACAGCGGGTGCTGGCTTCGGCTCGTCGCTCGGGCTAAAGTTGCCGATCCCCGCCGACTGGGACGCCCGGGCACCGTCGCCCCAGGGTCCCCGGACGGCGACCGCCCCGACGACGCCCGCGAGGGCGGCCACAATGACGACAACCGGCACCAGCTTCATGTTCCCATACTCCCTGATGGTGCTGCGGTCGCGACAACAGCCAAGTAGCTTTCGATGCCCAACGACCAGAACGACAAACTGACTTCCTCGAACGCGATGTGGGGTGGCCGCTTCGACCGTGGCCCCGCCGAGATCATGGAGAAGATCAACGCTTCCATCGATTTCGACCGCAAGCTCTATGCCCAGGATATCGCCGGGTCAAAGGCTCATGCGGGCATGTTGGTCGCGACCGGCATTCTGACAAGGGCCGACGGCGATCAGATTCAGGCCGGGCTCGACACCGTCAAGGCCGAGATCGAGGAAGGCCGCTTCACCTTTCGCAAGGATCGGGAAGACATCCACCTGAACATCGAGGCGCGCCTCGCCGAGCTGATTGGCCCCGCCGCCGGGCGCCTGCACACCGCCCGCTCGCGCAACGACCAGGTGGCGACCGATTTCCGCCTCTGGGTGCGCGACGCGCTCGACGGGCTGATCGGTCAGACCACGGGCCTCGTCGCCGCCCTGCTGGCCCAGGCCGAGGCCCATGCCGACGTGGTGATGCCGGGCTTCACCCATCTGCAGGTCGCCCAGCCGATCACCTTCGGCCATCACCTGATGGCCTATGTCGCCATGCTGGAGCGGGACATCGGCCGCCTGCGCGATGCCCGCGCCCGCATGAACGAATGTCCGCTGGGCGCCGCCGCGCTGGCCGGCACCTCCTTCCCGATCGACCGCCACATGACCGCGGCGGCGCTCGGCTTCGACCGGCCGACGGCCAATTCGCTCGATTCGGTGTCGTCGCGCGATTTCGCCCTCGAGTATCTGGCGGCGGCCTCGATCCTCGGTATTCATCTCTCGCGCCTCGCCGAGGAAATCGTCATCTGGACCTCGGCCCAGTTCCGTTTCGTCACCCTGAGCGATGCCTTCACCACCGGCTCGTCGATCATGCCGCAGAAGCGCAACCCCGATGCGGCGGAACTGGCGCGGGCCAAGGTCGGCCGCATCATCGGCGCGCTGAACACGCTGCTGATCGTCATGAAGGGCCTGCCGCTGGCCTATGCCAAGGACATGCAGGAAGACAAGGAGCCGACCTTCGACGCCGCCGAGGCGATCGAACTCGTGGTCGCCGCCATGGCCGGCATGATCGCCGACCTGAAGCCGAACCAGCCCGTCCTGAAGGCCGCCGCCGGCACCGGCTTCTCGACCGCGACGGACCTTGCCGACTGGCTGGTGCGGGCGCTGAACATGCCGTTCCGCGAGGCCCATCATGTCACCGGCCGCATCGTGAAACTGGCGGAAGGCAAGGGGGTCGATCTCGATGCCCTCGGTCTCGCCGACATGCAGGCGATCGAGCCGCGGATCACCGATGCGGTGTTCGGCGTGCTGTCGGTCGATAATTCCGTCGCCAGCCGGGTCAGCTTCGGCGGCACGGCGCCTTCGGGTGTGCGGACCCAGATCGCCGCCGCGCGCGGCCGTCTTGGCCTTTGATAGGAAATGGCGATGAGAAAACTCGCGCTCTGCCTGATGATCGTGGCGCTGACCGGCGTTGCCGCCTGTGGCAAGCGGGGGGCGCCGGTCCGGCCCGGCACCACCCAGCCCGCCGGCGACATTCCCGAAACGATCCATCCCAGTTCGTCGTCGCCCCAGACCGATTATCCGCTGCCCGGCAGTCGGACCACCAACTGAGGAACCGCATCGTCCATGAATCACTTCGAGTATCGCGAAGGCCGGCTTCACGCCGAGGACGTGGCGCTGGAGACCATCGCCGAAGCGGTGGGCACGCCTTTCTACTGCTATTCGACGGCGACGCTGGAGCGGCATTTCCGCGTCTTCGCCGATGCCTTCGCCGGGCAGAATGCCCTGGTCTGCTTCGCCCTGAAGGCCAATTCCAACCAGGCCGTGATCTCGACCCTGGCCCGGCTGGGCGCGGGCGCCGACGTCGTCTCCGGCGGTGAGTTGAAGCGGGCGCTGGCCGCCGGCATTCCGCCGTCGCGCATCGTCTTCTCGGGTGTCGGCAAGACGGCGGAGGAAATGGCCCTGGCGCTCGACGCCGGCATCCATCAGTTCAACGTCGAGTCCGAGCCGGAGCTGGAGCGCCTGTCGCAGGTCGCCGCCGCGAAGGGCATGGTCGCGCCGATCACGATCCGGGTGAACCCGGATGTCGACGCCAAGACCCATGCCAAGATATCGACCGGCAAGGCCGAGAACAAATTCGGCATCGCCTGGGAGCGGGTGCGCCTCGTCTATGCCCGCGCCGCCGCCCTGCCGGGGGTGCGTGTCGTCGGCGTCGACGTTCACATCGGCAGCCAGCTGACCGCGCTCGAGCCTTTCGAGGCGGCGTTTCGCAAGGTCGCCGAACTGGTGCTGGCCCTGCGCGCCGACGGCCACCGCATCGATCGCCTCGATCTCGGCGGCGGCCTTGGCATTCCCTACGAGGAAAACCGTCTGGTGCCGCCCGCGCCCGAGACCTATGCCGACATCGTGAAACGGACGACGGCGCATCTGGGCTGTGGCATCATCCTCGAGCCGGGTCGCCTGATCGTCGGCAACGCCGGGGTGCTGGTCACCCGCGTGCTCTATGTGAAGAAGGCGACGAAGAAGACTTTCGTGATCGTGGACGCCGCCATGAACGACCTGATCCGACCGACCCTTTACGAGGCCTATCACGGCATCCTGCCCGTGGTCGCGCCCGATCCGGATGCGCCGGTCGCGCCGGTCGATATCGTCGGCCCGGTGTGCGAGACCGGCGATTTCCTCGCCCTGGACCGTCTGATGGCGCCGTTGAAGTCGGGCGACATGATCGCTGTCCTGTCGGCGGGGGCTTATGGCGCCGTCATGGCCTCGACCTATAACACGCGGGCGCTGATCCCCGAGGTGCTGGTGAGCGGCGACAAATTCGCCGTGGTGCGCGAGCGCGTGCCCGTCGAGACCATCATCGGCCTCGACCGCCTGCCGCCCTGGCTGGAGCCGGAGCAAAGCTGAGATGACGGCGGGCCGCGATCAGGCGCTGCGGCGCAAGCTCCGGCTCACCCGGCTGGCGCTGCTGAGCGAGCGGCTGGTCCCGGCGCTGCTGCCCGGGGCCGGGGTGGCCGGGGTGTTCGCCGTGCTCGCCCTGTCGGGCCTGTTCGGCGCGCTGCCGGGGACGATCCATGCCGTGCTGCTCGGCCTGTTCGGCTTCGCCTTCCTGTTCGCCCTGCGCGGCCTGCCGGCGGCCCTCTGCCTGCCTGACGCGGATCTGGCCCGCCGCCGGCTGGAGCTCGACAACCGCATTCCCCACCGCGCCCTCGAAGCCCTCGACGATCATCTGGCGGGCAGCGGTTCCGATCCGGTCACAGCCGCCCTGTGGCAGGCCCACCGGGAGCGGGCGGCCGGTCAGGCGGCGGACCTGCGGCTTCATGCCCCCCATCCGGTCATCGCCCGTCACGACCCCCTTGGCCTGCGCGCCGCCGTTCTGCTTGGCCT
>NZ_JBAQRT010000039.1:0-8246 GCF_049306435.1 Zavarzinia sp. | reverse complement strand
CCTCGAGACCGTGGCCGATCTTCTCGACCGGCCACGGGCGCCGCTGGCCGCCCGCCATGGCGCCGGCCTGATGATGCGGCTCGACCAGGCGCTGGGCCATGTCGACGAGCCGATCTCGCCCCGCCTGCCGGTGCCCGAGCATATGACCGAGCGCCGCCTGGCCGAGCCGATCAGCCTCGAGGTCCATGTCCTCGATGTCATCGGGCAGTTGGGCGACAGCCTCGGCCAGGGGCTCGAAGCCGTGGGCCGGGGCGCGACCCGGATCGAGGTCAGCCTGTTCCGGGTCGACGGCGTGCTGCGCCGGATCCGCGTCGGCAGCAGCCGGCCCTTGCGGCGGGGCGGCGAGATGCGCCGCCTCTTCGCCGATCGGCTGATTGCCGCCTCCGACGAATGGGAGGCGGGCTTTGGTTTCGACCTGATCCGCCTCGCCGCGATCGAAAGCGCCTTGCTGCGCCCCCAGCAGCCGGGGCTGGATGGCACGGCGGCGGTCGCCGCCGACGTCGCCTTCACCGGCCTGATCGATCATCTCGCCGCCCGCCTCGGCGCCGGGCGCATCCGTTGCCTCGGCGGGCGCGATACCCATGTGCCTGAAGGGGCGATGGTGCTGCCCCCCTTCGGCCCCCCGGTGCCACCCGTCCTGCCCCCGCCCGATCACGACAGCGCGGTGCCGGCCCGGCCCTATCGTCTGCTCGATCGGCCCGAGCCGATCGAGGCCATCGCCGAAGTGCCGGACGGCCCGCCCCGGCGCTTTCGCTGGCGCGGTGCCTGGCATCTGGTGACCCGGGCCGAGGGGCCGGAGCGGATCGCGCCCGAATGGTGGCGGGCGGGTGGCGGCGATCTTCCGCCGACCCGGGATTATTTCCGGGTCGAGACCGAGGCGGGCCTGCGTCTGTGGCTGTTCCGCGCCGGCCTCTACGGGCGGGAGACGGACCGGCCGGACTGGCATCTGCACGGGTTCTTCCTGTGACCGGGGCTTACGCCGAACTGGCCGTCGCCAGCGCCTATACCTTCCTGCGGGGCGCCTCCCATGCCGACGAACTGGTACTGACGGCAAAGGCCCTTGGTCTTGCCGGCATCGGCATCGCCGACCGCAATTCGGTGGCCGGGGTGGTCCGGGCCCATGTCGCGGCGAAGGAGGCGGGGTTTCGCCTCGCCGTCGGCGCCCGCCTCGTCTTTTGCGACGGCACGCCCGACATTCTCGCCTATCCTTCCGACCGGGCGGCCTGGGGCCGGCTGACCCGCCTCATCAGCCTTGGCAAGCGGCGGGCGCGGAAGGGCGAATGTCATCTCGGCCTCGACGATCTCGCCGGTTTCGCCGAGGGCCAGAACCTGATCCTGTGCCCGCCCGCCCGGGTCGAGGCGGCGGCTCTCGCCCCCGTGCTCCGGCGCTTTTCGGGGCAGATCCGCCTTGGCGCGGGCCTGACCTATCGGGGCGACGATCACCGCCGCCTCGCCCGGTTGCGGCGTCTCGGGGCGTCATGCGGCGTGCCGCTGATCGCGATGAACGACGTCCTCTATCACAATCCCGCCCGGCGCCCCCTCGCCGACGTGATGACCTGCATCCGCGAGCATGTGACGATCGACGGCGCCGGCCGCCGGCTCGATGCCAATGCCGAGCGCCACCTGAAGAGCCCGGCGGAAATGGCCCGGCTCTTCGCCACCGCGCCCGAGGCGGTGGCGGAAACCGGCCGCTTCCTCGACCTCTGCCGCTTCTCCCTCGACGAATTGTCCTATGACTATCCGGACGAGGTCCTGGCCGGTTACCCGGACGCCCAGAGCGCCCTCGCCGCCCTGACGGCGACGGGCGCCCGCCGCCGCTTTCCCGCAGGCGTGCCGGGCGAGGTCCGAGTTGCGATCGAACATGAACTATCGCTCATCGGAAAACTGAACTATGCCCCTTATTTCCTTACGGTATATGACATTTCCCGCTTCGCGAAAGAGCGGGGCATCCTCGCGCAAGGGCGTGGTTCCGCCGCCAATTCCGTCGTCTGCTATTGCCTTGGCGTGACCGAGGTGAACCCGCGGGAAGTCGATCTCCTGTTCGAGCGTTTCGTCAGCGAGGAACGCAAGGAGCCGCCGGATATCGACGTCGATTTCGAGCACGAGCGGCGCGAGGAGGTGATCCAGTACATCTATGCCCGCTACGGGCGGGAGCGGGCGGGCCTTGCCGCCACCGTGATTTCCTACCGGGGGCGCAGCGCGATCCGTGAGGTCGGCAAGGTCTTCGGCCTGTCGGAAGACGTGACCGGCCGATTGTCGGGCTCGATCTGGGGCTGGAGCAGCAAGGGCCTCTCGGATGAAGCCGCCGCCCGCGCCGGGGTCGACCCCCGCGACCCGCGCCTTGCCCAGGCGCTCGACCTCGCGCGGGAGTTGATCGGCTTTCCCCGCCACCTGTCCCAGCATGTCGGCGGCTTCGTCATCACGAAAAGCCGGCTCGACGAAATCGTGCCGATCGAGAATGCGGCGATGCAGGACCGCACCCTGATCGAATGGGACAAGGACGATCTCGATGCCTTGCGCATCCTCAAGGTCGACGTGCTCGCCCTCGGCATGCTGACCTGCATCCGGAAAGCCTTGCACCTCCTGCGCGATCATTACGGTATGGCGGCGGAATTGTCGGCGATCCCGCGAAACGAGGCCGCGGTCTACGACATGCTGTGCCGGGCGGATTCGACCGGCGTCTTCCAGGTCGAGAGCCGGGCGCAGATGACCATGCTGCCCCGCCTGAAACCCCGGACCTATTACGACCTGGTGATCGAGGTGGCGATCGTCCGTCCCGGCCCCATTCAGGGCGGCATGGTCCATCCTTACTTGCGCCGGCGCGGCGGCCAGGAGGCGGTCGACTACCCGTCCCCCTCGCCCGAGCATGGCGAGCCGGTCGAGTTGCGCCGCGTACTGGAAAAGACCTGCGGCGTGCCGCTGTTTCAGGAACAGGCGATGCGGATCGCCATCGTTGCCGCCAAATTCACCCCAAGCGAGGCCGACCGCCTGCGCCGGGCCATGGCAACCTTCCGCCGGGTCGGCACCATCCACCTCTATCGCGACAAGCTGGTCGAAGGCATGGCCGGTCGCGGCTACCCCCGCGATTTCGCCGAACGCTGCTTTTCCCAGATCGAAGGTTTCGGCGACTATGGTTTTCCGGAATCCCATGCCGCCAGTTTCGCCCTGCTGGTCTATCTCTCGTCCTGGATCAAGTGCCGCTATCCGGATGTCTTCTGCGCCGCCCTCCTGAACAGCCAGCCCATGGGTTTCTATGCCCCGGCCCAGCTGGTGCGCGATGCGCAGGACCACGGCGTGGAGGTCCGGCCGGTCGACATCAACGCATCCCATTTCGATGCGGTGCTGGAGCCGGACGGCCAGGGCAGGCTGCACCCCCGCCACCGCGCGATGGCGGGCGAAATCCGGACCGCCCATGCCCTCCGCCTCGGCTTTCGCCAGATCGACGGTTTCCGGGCCGATGACGCGGCCGTGATCGTCGCGCGGCGCGGGGCGGGTTACGATTCCGTGCGCGATCTGTGGCTGCGCAGCGGCCTCGCCCCTGCCGTGCTGGAGCGGCTCGCCCTTGCCGACGGCTTCCGCTCCCTCGGGCTCGACCGGCGCGATGCGCTCTGGGCGGTGCGGGGTCTGCGCCGGGCGGGCGACAAGGAAGACCTGCCGCTGTTCCGCCATGCCGCGACGATGGCGGTGGAGCCCGACGCCCATCTGCCGCCCCTCGCCCCCGGCCAGCAGGTGATCGAGGATTACCGCCGGCTGCACCTCTCGCTGAAGGCCCATCCGGTCTCGTTCCTGCGCGAGAAGCTGAACGCGCTGGATGTCACCCGCAACGGCCGGCTGGCGGACATGCGGGATGGCCGGCGTCTCAACGTCTCAGGCCTCGTTCTCGTCCGTCAGCGCCCGGGCACCGCCAGCGGCGTGATCTTCATGACCCTCGAGGACGAGACCGGCATCGCCAATATCGTGGTCTGGCCCAAGGTCTTCGAGATCTATCGCCCGATCGTCATGGGCGCCCGCTTCGTCACCGTGAGCGGGCGCCTGCAATCGGCCGAGAACGTCATCCATGTGATCGCCGAGCGGATCGACGACCAGAGTCCCCTGCTCGACGCCCTCGCCCGCAGCCGCCAGGCGGCGGACGTCATGCCCAAGGGGCGGAACTTCCATTAGGTCCCGGCGCGCTGCGGCCGCGCCTGCATGGCCCGCCCCTCCAGCCACTTGAGACCGACGAAGCAGAGCGCACCCGTCAGCGCGAAACCACTGAGAAACTGCGGATAGGACCAGACGCCATAGGCGAGCGGCTTGGCGCAGCCGAGCATGACGCCGTAAGTCCAGCAGGCGATATTGATCGCCGAGAGCCGCAGCATGGGGCGGGCATCGCCCCTCGCCAGTCGCGGCACCCCATAGTGCCGCATGGCCTGGGTGGAGGCCAGCCACACCAGGACCACGGTGACCTTGCACCAGAGCTTGGGATTGGAGAGATAAAGCTCGAACCCCTTCTGCCAGATGCCGAGCACGATCAGGGTCAGGCCCGAAAGCCAGAGATGCAGGTCCGCCGTGCGGATGCCGCGCGCCCAGGACGGATCGTAAGGCGCGAGGCCGAGCAGGCTGCGAATGGAGAAATGGATATAGACCGGGCCCAGGGCGAAGCCGATCAAATGCCAGACCGCGGCCAAGGTCACCAAGAGGCCGATGACTTCGCTCATGTTCACGGCGGATACTCCTTCAAGCGATTATTACGCAAATACATTTCGCTTTTTGGAACCGATGTACGAAGACATGAATCCGTAACATCGATCACTTGGAGATTTCCGGCACCCATCGTCGCCGGACTTCACCAAAGCACCGCCGAACCATGCCGCAAGCGAGCGGCATGAAAAAGCCCGATCCCTTCCGGAATCGGGCTTCTATACTGTGTCCGATTGTCGCCGTAACGGGATACGTCCCCCGGCCGGTCTCACACGAAGTCGAAGTTGCTCGCCGTCAGATCGCCCAGCGCGACATTCTGCAGGGTGATCTTGTTCACCCCGTCATAGGCGATGACGACATCGAAGCCCGATGTCGTCGCATGGGCCAGGGCATCGGCGAAATCGGCGAAGATGCCGGTGTCGAACGACAGGATGTCGCCCGCGGCCCCGGCGGTGAAATCGGTGACCGTGTCCTTGCCGAAGCCGAGGGCGCCATAGACGAAGATGTCGCTGCCGTCGCCGCCCGAGAAGGTGTCGGCACCGCCCAAGCCCTCGAAGCGGTCGGCGAGCGCCGTGCCGGTCATCGTGTTGTTCAGGCCATTGCCCACGGCCTTGCCGCCGGATGCCCCGGACAGGACGATGTTCTCGACCCCGTCGGCCAGGGTATAGGGGCCGGCCGAGGTCAGCACGACGGTATCCGTGCCGCTGCCGCCGGTCTCGTCGACGATATCGGTCGCGCGGTCGACGACATAGGTATCGTTGCCGAAGCCGCCCTGCATCAGGTCGCTGCCGGTGCCGCCGTCGAGCGTGTCGCCGCCGCTGCCGCCGATCAGCGTGTCATCGCCGCCGAGGCCGGACAGGACATTGGCCCCCGCCCCGCCGGTGATCGTGTTGGCCAGCGAATTGCCGGTGCCATCGACGGCGAGACTGGTGGTGATGGTCAGCTTCTCGAGGCCGGAGCCGAGGGTGAAGGAAACGCTGGTCCGCACCTCATCCATGCCGTCGCCATAGGCCTCGCTGGCGACATCGCCCGTGGCATCGACGATATAGATATCGTCGCCGAGGCCGCCGCGCATGTTGTCGTCGCCGGTGCCGCCATCCAGCAGATCGGCGCCCTCCGCCCCCAGCAGCTTGTCGTTGCCCGCCTTGCCGAAGAGCTGGTCGTCGCCTTCGAGGCCCTGCAGCGTATTGACCGCGCCATTCCCCGTCAGCACATTGGCCAGCGCATTGCCGGTGCCCGACAGCGCCGCCGTGCCGCGCAACAGAAGCCCTTCGATCCCGGCGCCCAGCGTGGTGTTCAGCGTCGTTTCCACCGTATCGAAGCCATCGCCCCCGGCTTCGTCGACGATATCGCCCGTGTGATCGACGACATAGGTATCGTCGCCGAGGCCACCGCGCAGCGTATCGATGCCCCGCCCGCCGTTCAGCCGGTCGTTGCCGGCGCCGCCGGTGATGACATTGGCGAGCGTATTGCCGGTCGCCGTGAAATCGCCCGCGCCAATGAAGCTCAGGTCCTCGATGTCAGCGCCGAGCACGATGCCCGAGATCGAAGCCAGGACGGTGTCATGGCCGGCATTCCGCGCCTCGACGATCACATCGGCGGCATCGTCGACGACATAGGTATCGTCGCCGCCCCGGCCGACCATGCGGTCGGCGCCCGCGCCGCCGTCGATCCTGTTGGCGCCATCGGTGCCGCTGAGATCGTCGGCCCCGCTGCCGCCGATGATATTCTCGATGCTGATCAGTGTATCGTTGCCAAGGGCATGGCCGCTCGACGTGCCGGCCGCGAGGTCGGCGATGATGCTATTCGGTGTCGTGCCGAAGGCGACCGTGTCGCTGCCCTCGCCGCCGTCGAGGATGTCGCCGCCGGCCCCGCCGATCAGCAGATCGTCGCCGCCCACGCCCCGCAGCGTGTCCTTGCCGCCCGCGCCGTTGAGGGTGTCCGCCAGGGCGCTGCCGAAATGCACGTCGTCACCGGCCGTGCCCAACCAGTCCTGGGCATCGCCGGCATGGCCGAAGACGACATGGGTCGCGCCCGCCCGATTGTTGACATAGTAGGGCATCCCGGTATCGGGCGTGCCGATGGCCAGATCGTCGAAGCCATCGCCATTGAAATCGCCTGCCGCATGAATGTTCCAGCCGGCGGTGCTGAAGGTGCCGCCATCGAGGCGGAAGCCGTTGCTGCCGTCGAGGGTCGAGGCATCGATACTGGCGAGCGTGCCGTCGGCCTGACCGAAGACGACGTAATACTGACCGATGATGATATCGGCCAGAGTGTCGCCGTTGATATCGCCCGCCGCGGTGCCTGAGGTGCCGCCGCCCGAGACGAAGAACCCATTGGCGCCGCCGAGGGTCGTGGGGTCGAGCGAGGCCACGCCATTCGCCGGGCTGAAGACGATGTAAACCCCCGGGCTGCCCCCCGAGGTCACGCCGACGGCGATGTCGCCAAGCCCGTCGCCGTTCACGTCACCAGCGGCGGAAATGCTGGTGATCGCGACCGCGGCATCCAGCTTGTATCCGTCGGTGCCGTCGAGGGTGGAGACGTCGACGGTGTCGCCGAGGCCGCCGGCTTTCCCGAAGACGACATAGGCATCGCCCGCCGTGCCGCGGATCAGGATATCGTCGATGCCGTCGCCATTGGCGTCGCCCGCGGCCGAGGTCGCGGCCAGGGCAGCCCCTGTCAGATGGACCCCGGACGATGCGTCGATCGACGCCAGTTCGGCATCGCTCGGCAGGCCGTCCGCTGCCCCGAAGACCACGAGGCCCGGTCCGATCGCGACATCGTCGAACCCGTCGCCGTTCACGTCGCCAACCGCCGTGAAGCCGGCGAAATCGGACGACGCCTCGCCCGCCCAATGGGTTCCGTGACCGAAGACGATATAGCTGCGGGGACTCGCTTCCCAATGATAGTCGATGGCGCCGACGTCAATGAAATAATAGCTGCCGGAGCCTTCGATCACCAGATCGGCGAAGCCATCGCCATTGATGTCGCCCAGCCCCTCGATACGGCGCCCGAAGTCCTCCTCGTATTTTCCGATGAAGGAAGGCGAGCCGTAGCCGTATGCAGGGAAGGGACCATGATCGCCCATGAAACTGGCCACGGAGCCGGAGGTATACTGGCTCCAGCCCTCGCCCGAGGGAGTCCCGATCACCACATCGTCGAAACCATCGCCGTTCATATCGCCGACGCCGGCGACGACGCTGCCGCTATGGCCATCGTCGTAGGTGGTCCAGATATAGGTTCTGGTGCCGTTGCTGCCGTCGATGCTGGACAGCTCGAAGACCGGAGAAAAGGCAGTCATGGCTGTTGCCCTTATAAATTGCGGTCGTTTCCCCAGCCAAAGTAATACGTTTGTCCGGTCTGGTATATGGCCGTCCGTGCCTGCGACATCGGGGCCTCAGAGCCGCTTGTAGAAGAAGGTCGTCTCGGCCAGCGGGCCCTCTGGCTTGCGCGAATGGCCGGGCACGCGGCCGAATTCGGTCCAGCCGCAGGCCTTGTAAAGCGCCTCGCCCGCGCTGCCGCTTTCCGTGTCCAGCATCAGAAGGCTGCGGCCGGCGGCGCGGGCG
>NZ_JBAQRT010000038.1:0-6198 GCF_049306435.1 Zavarzinia sp. | reverse complement strand
CGCTTTTCGCGCTCGACGGGCGGGAGGTCGGCGGCGTCTCCGGCCCGCTCGCCTATGCAGTGCGCAGCCGGCCTTACGGCGCGACGGCGGCCAGCAGCGCCGGCCAGCTGTGGCAGGTGACGGTCTCGGTCTGGCCCCGGGCGGGCGGGCCGGTGATCACGGAATTGAGGAGCCTGCGCCTTGCCCCCGCGCGTTGAGCCCCACGCCCAGCGCGGTGCCTCCCTGGTCGAGGCGATCGTGGCGCTGGCCTTGCTGGCGCTGTTCTCCCTGCTGCTGTTGCAGGGCCTCACCTCGGCGCGCAACCTGTGGCAGGGCGCCGCCGCCCGGGCATCGACCGCCGAGGCGATCGAGGGCGCCCAGTCGGTGCTGCGCGAGCGGATCGGCCACATGTATCTGAAGGCCCGCTATGACGCGCCGACCCCCTATCCCGATGTCGACGGCGGCCCCGGCCGGCTGGTCTTCACCGCGCCGCTGAGCCAGGCCGAAGGCTCGACCGGTCTTGCCCGCTATCAGCTGGCGGTCGAGGCGGGGGGCGATCTCGTGCTGCTGTCGCGCAGCGATCTGCTCGGCCGCGACGGCGACCAGCTGTGGCGGCGGGATATCCTGCTGCGCGGCGTCGCCGGCCTCGACATCGCCTATTACGGCGAGACCGAGGAAGAGGCGGCGGCCTGGCACGACAGCTGGCACAAGGAGCCCTTCATGCCGGCGCTGATCCGCCTGCGCGTGCGTTTTCCCGCCGGCGATTCCCGCTGGTGGCCCGATCTTCTGGTCCGGCCCCTGGTCGGCGTCGACGGCGATTGTGTACTCTATGACGAAGGCGCGCGATGCGCGGGGCGCGGCTGATGGAACTGAAGGCCCTTCTCAATACCGACATGACCACCCTTGGCCGGGCCTTGAAGCGCGGCCTCGACTGGTGGGTCGGGGAATTGTCCGCCCTGGTGCCGGCCGGCTGGCGCGCCCGGTTGCTGCGGCCACGCCTGTTCGTCGCGATCGAGGGCGGCGCGCCCGTATTCTACCGGTCCGTGGCCGGCGCCTGGCGTCCGGTCGGTCGGCCGGGCCGCGCCGCCGCCCGAGCCGCCCTCGTGGTGCCGCCGGAGGCGGTGCTGGTCGGCGACTTCGACTATCCGGTGCCGTCGCCGGCCGAGCTTCGCCGGATGCTCGCCCTCGATCTCGACCGCCTGACGCCTTTCTCGCCCGACGACGTCGTGTTCGACGCCGAAACCGGCCCCGAGCCGGTGGCGAAGGGGGGGCTTCGCCGGATCAGCCTCGCGGTCATGCGGCGCGAGGATCTGGCCCGCGACCTCGCCTTCCTCGCCGGCAAGGGCATCCATCCCGCCGCCGCCGGTCTGCTGGGCGGGGACGGGGGCCTGCGCTTCGATTTCACCCGGGGTCTCGACAGCGGGGGCCGCAGCCGGGGCGGCCGGGTCGGGATGGCGCTTCGCGTCGGCCTGCCCGTGTTGCTGCTGGCCAATCTCGGCCTTCTCGTCCTTCGTGACGACTTCGCCCTGGCCACCCTGCGCGAGGCGGTCGATGGCCAGCGCCTGCAGGTCCAGCGGATCGAGCAGTTGCGCCGACAGGTCGACCGCGAGGAAGCCCGCCGCCGCGATTTCCTCGCCCTCGCGCAGCGTCAGGCGCCGTTGCCGGTGCTCGACGCCATCACCCGGGCCTTGCCCGACGATACTTACGCCACCCGCTTCGACTGGGACGGCAAGGCGCTGGTCCTCGTCGGCAAGGCGCCGGCGCCCGGGGCGGTGCCCGCCCTGGTCGAGGCGACGGGTCTGTTCGAGACGGTCCGGCCGGAGAACGAAGGCCAGGGCTTCGGCCTGACCGCCACCGCGAAGGTGCGGCCATGAGAGCCCTGAGCGCCCGCGAAAGCCGCCTGGTCGCCATCGGCCTGCTGGTCGCCGTCCTTCTCGGCATTCTCGGTCTCGTGGTGCAGCCCTTGGCGGAAGGCTTCCTGTCCCGGGCGGAGGAAAGGGCCGATCTCGAAGCGGAATACCAGCGGAACGCCCGCCTGCTCGATGGCGCCGCCGGGTGGCGGGCCGCCGCGGCGCGGCAGGCCGAAACCGCCCCCAGCTTCACCCTCGCGGCCGAAGACATGCCGGCCGCGACCGAAAACTTGCGCGGCCTTCTGGGCGAGGTCTTCACCGAAGCGGGCAGCCAGGTGCGCACGGTCAGCGAACAGGCGGCGCCGCGCCCCGGCTGGGCCGGCGCCGGCCTCGAAGCCGAGATGGCCCTGCCGCAGCTTCACGATGCGCTGTCGCGACTGGCGCGCGAGCATCCGCCGGTGATCGTCGACGGCATTTCGGTGACCACCCTTCGCAACGACGATATCGGCGCGGCCCCCCGGATTTCCGTGCGGATCGAGGTTTCGGCCCCGACCGCGCTTCGCCCGGCCGAAGGGGCGCCCGCCGCCGATGGCAACTGAGACGAAGATCGCGGCGCCGGGCCCCTCACCCCATCCCTCTCCCCGCAGGCGGGGCGAGGGGGCAGACCGAGGCGAGGCAGGCCCCCTCGCCCCCTTGGGGGAGAGGGATGGGGTAAGGGGCTTCACCCTGCCCCACGCCTCGCGGCAAACCCAGCGCGGTTTCGCCTTGCCGGCGGCGGTGCTCGGTGTCGCGATCTTCGCCTTGCTGGCCCTCGCCATCATCGACTGGGGCCGGGGCACGACGGCGCTGCTGCGGGCCGAGACCCTGCGCGTCCGGCTGGAAGCGGCGGCGGAAGCGGGCCTGAACCTCGCCATTCACGATCTCGCGATCGAGGATCGGACGCTGCGCTGGCCGGTGGGGGGCGGGCCGCGAAGGATCATGTTCGATGGCGTAACCCTCGACATCGCCATCGAGGACGAGCGGGGCAAGGTGCCGATCAATTCGGTCGACACGCCGGTGATCCGCGCCCTGCTCGCCCATGCCGGCGCCTCGGGCCTGCAGCTCGATGAACTGACCGATACGGTCGAGGACTGGATCGACGAGGACGACACGCCCCGCCTGCACGGCGCCGAGAAGGATGCCTATGCCGGCACCGGCATCGTGCCGCGCAATGCCGGTTTCAGGACCATCGGCGAAATCGGCCTCGTCAAGGGCATGACGCCCCGGATGCTCGCCGTCGTCGCCCCCCTTGTCTCCCTGATCCCCCGGGCTGATGTCGGCATCGTCGACGGTCGGCGCGCCGGCCCCGATGTCCTCGCCATCATGTCGGGCCAGGGGGTGGACACATTCGCCGTCATCAACCGGCGTCGCGAGGAGGCCGGCCAGCAGGTCGCGATCGACATCGCCGACGACGAGCCGATCGCGCTTCAGATGGTCAGCATCCGGGTCACGGCCACCATGGCGGGCGGCATCCGTCTCGACCGCGTGACGACGGTCGAATTCACCGGCGATCCCCGACGTCCCTTCTGGATCCGCGCCGCCCGCTGAACCCTTCGGCGACTGTCGCCGTTTCATCGCAAATGGGTCACCGGGCGGTCACTGGCCGCTGATATTGCGATAGCGGGGGACGCGACGGGCCGCATGGGCGGCTGGTGGCGACCGATGCTTGCCGCGTTCGGGGTGTGGACCTAGATGCTTGTTGTCGCTTACGGCTGTCGGTGGGGCGCGGGGATGCTGCGCGCGGTGGTCATCGCCGCGCCGTGCCTGCTCGGGGCCGCTGGCGCCGCGCGTGCCGAGGAAGCGTCCGCTCCGGCCGGGGACGAGCGCCGCATCGACATCTGGGAATACCGGATCGAAGGCACTCATGCCCTGGCGCAGACCGATGTCGAGCGCGCGGTCTATCCCTTCCTCGGTCCCCATCGCAGGATCGACGAAGTGGAGCGGGCGCGGGCCTCGCTCGAGAAAGCCTATGCCGATCGGGGTTACCAGACCGTCGCCGTGGAAATCCCCGCGCAGGACGTGAAGGACGGCGTCGTCCTCCTCAAGGTCGTCGAAGGCGCGGTCGGGCGTCTGCGGGTGCGCGGCGCGCGATACTACTCCCTCGACCAGATCAAGGCCGAGGCGCCGTCCCTGGCCGAGGGTTCGGTGCCCGATTTCACCGCGGTGACCCAGGACATCACCGGCCTGAACCAGCAGCCCGACCGGCGGGTGACGCCCTCGCTGCGGGCCGGCGTCGCGCCGGGCACGGTCGATGTCGACCTGATGGTCGAGGACCGTCTTCCCTTCCATGGCAGCCTGGAGCTGAACAACGGCTATAGCGCCAATACCAAGCCGCTGCGGCTCAACGCCTCCCTGCGCTACGAGAATCTGTGGCAGCTCGGCCATTCGCTGACCCTCGGCTTTCAGGTCGCGCCCGAAGACAGGGATGACGGCGAGGTCTATTCCGCCTCCTATCTTGCCCGGTTTCCGCGTAACCCCGCCTTCAGCCTGCTTGTCTATGGCGTGAAGAACGAGTCCGACATCTCGACCCTGGGCGGCACCAATGTCGTTGGCCGGGGCGAGACCCTTGGTCTTCGTGGCCTGGTCACGCTGCCCGGTGGCGCCGACGATTTCTTCCATCAGGCGTCGGTCGGCCTCGATTACAAGCATTTCGAGGAACTGGTCGGCCTTGGCGACGCGGTTGGCCAGTCCGCCCCCGTCACCTATTTCCCGGTCACCGCCGATTACACCGGCACCTGGTCGGGTGAGGGCGAGCAGACCGATGCCGGCATCGGCCTCACCTTCAACCTGCGGGGTCTCGGCAGCGGCCAGTCGGATTTCCAGAACAAGCGCGCCGACAGCCGGGGCGATTTCGTCTATCTGCGCGGCCATGCCTCGCACACCCGCGAGCTGCCGGCCGAATTCCAGCTCTTCGCCCGCATCGAAGGCCAGGTCTCGGACCAGCCGCTGGTGTCGAGCGAGGAGATCAGCGCGGGGGGTCTCGATACCGTGCGCGGCTATCTCGAATCCGAAAGCCTTGGCGATAACGGTGTGATCGGCCGGCTGGAATTGCGCGGTCCCAACCTCCAGGGCATCGCCGACACGGACTGGAGCGCGGGCACGGTGAACGAATGGCGTTTTCATGTCTTCGCCGACGGTGCCTTGCTGGCCGTGCTGAAGCCCGGGGCCGAACAGGACGATGACTTCAGCCTCGCCAGTGTCGGCGTCGGCAGTCAGATCCGCCTTCTCGACTATCTGAACGGTGTCGTCGACCTCGGGGTGCCGCTGGTCGACCAGAGCAACACGCGCGCCGGCGATCCGCGGCTGCATTTCCGCGTCTGGGGCGAGTTCTGACCATGGTTTCCGCAAAAGGGTTTGGGGCGATGCAACGCAAGGGGGCCGGGTTCGTCCTGGCGGTGATGCTGGGCCTGCTGGCCGGCCTGACGATGCTGCCGGGTTCCGCCAGGGCCTGGTGGAATGACGAATGGACGCTGCGCAAGCAGCTGACCATCGACACCGGCGCGACCGGGGCGGGCATCACCGATCCGGTGGGCACCAGTCCGGTGCTGATCCGCCTGCACAGCGGCAATTTCCAGTTCGAGCGCGCGAAGCAGGACGGCGCCGACATCCGCTTCGTCGCCGAGGACGATACGACACCGCTGAAGTATCATGTCGAGAAGTTCGACAGCCTGATGGGCGAGGCCTTCGTCTGGGTCTCGGTGCCCGACGTGAAGCCCGGCGCGCAGGCCAGGCTGTGGCTCTATTACGCCAATCCGAACGCGGCCGGCGCGGAAGAGGCCAAGGCGACTTTCGATCCCGATACGCTGCTGGTCTATCACTTCACGGAAAACGGCCTGCCGGTCCGGGACTACACGACCTGGAACAACACGGCGGAGACGGCGGGCGTGACCGCCGACGGCTCGATGATCGGGCGCGGCCTTCGCCTCGACGGCCAGACCCCGGTGACCCTGCCGGCCTCCGCCTCCCTCGCCGTCGCCAATGGCGCTGCGCTCACCTGGTCGGCCTGGGTCAAGGCCGATGCCGATCAGCCCAAGGCCCTGATCTACAGCCGGCGCGACGGTGTCGCCGGCCTCGACATCGGCATGGACAATGGCGTGGCCTTCGTCGAGCTGCGCAACGGCTTCGGTCTGCAGCGGATGACTGCCCCCGCCGCCCTGGCCGCCGGCACCTGGCATCACATCGCGGTAACCGCCGATGGCACGCGGCTTCGTCTCTTCGTCGACGGTCTGCCGCAGGTGGAAATCGCGGGGGCGCTCGCGGCGATGAACACGCCCGCCCTTCTCGGCGCGGATGCCGCGCCCGCCCCGGCGCCGGTGATCGCGCCCGAGCC
>NZ_JBAQRT010000037.1:0-15197 GCF_049306435.1 Zavarzinia sp. | reverse complement strand
CGCCCGCGCCGTCGGCTCCACCCCGCCCGGCCGGCGGATGAAGAGGGGATCGCCCAGCACATCGCGGAGACGCGCCAGACCGTTGGAGGCGGCGGACTGGGTCAGGCCCAGTTGCTGCGCCGCCCGGCTGACGCTGCCGCTGTGAAGCACCGCCTCGAACAGGCGGAGCAGATTGAGGTCGAGACGGTCAAACATCACGTCTGTGAATATACATACTCACCAACATCAATTTCAATAATGTGCGAATCGGACGCATATTGAGGAGGTCGCGGCACTCACGCCGTCCGGAGATTTTCGCCATGTCGACCACCACCGCCGATCTCGGCGCCTTCGTCCTTCGCGTCACCCTGGGCGTCCTCGCCTTTTCCCACGGCTTCATCCTGAAGGTCCTGACCTTCACCCCGGCCGGCACCGCCGGCTATTTCGAATCGATCGGCTATCCGGCCGCCTTCGCCTATCTGGTGATCTTCGCGGAAGTCGCGGGCGGCCTCGCCCTGATCACCGGCATCCTGCCGCGCCTCGCCGCCATCGGCCTGATTCCGGTGCTGATCGGCGCCACCCTGCAGCACGCCGGCAATGGCTGGAGCTTCTCGTCCACGGGCGGCGGCTGGGAATTCCCGGCGGCCTGGACCGTGCTGCTGCTCGCCTCGGCGCTGATCGGTCCGGGCGCCTTCGCCCTCGGCCGGAATCTGCCCGGCAAGCTGGCCTCCCTGTAAGAAGCTGGCGGGCCGTCTCCCGAAAGGATCCTCCCATGTCCCGAATGCCCACGCTGTTCGTCGGCCACGGCTCGCCCATGCTGGCGCTGGACGACGGCCCCACCCATCGCTTCATGATGGGCCTCGGCGCCCTGATCCCCCGTCCGAAGGCGATCCTCGTCGTCTCGGCCCATTGGGAAAGCGAGCGGCCCCGGGTCTCGGCCGTGCCCCGGCCGCGCACCATCCATGACTTCGGCGGTTTCCCCCGTGCCCTGTTCGAGATGCAGTATCCCGCCCCCGGCGCGCCCGAGCTGGCGGCCCGGGTCGCCGAACTGCTGCCGGGCACCGCGATCGACGAGGCGCGCGGCCTCGACCATGGCGCCTGGGTGCCCTTGAAGCTGGCCTATCCGGCGGCGGATGTGCCGGCGACCCAGCTTTCGGTGCAGACGCCGGCAGGGCCCGCCCATGCCTATGCCGTCGGGCAGGCGCTGCGGCCGCTGCGGGACGAGGGGGTGCTGATTCTCGGCTCCGGCTCGCTTACCCATAATCTCCACGAATTCCGCAGCCCGGTGCAGGAACAGCCGCCCAAGACCTGGGTCGTTGCCTTCGCCGACTGGGTGGCGGAGAAGATCGCCGCCCGCGACATCGCCAGCCTGCTCGACTACCGCGAGAAGGCGCCCTTCGGCCCGCAGAACCACCCGACGGAGGAGCATCTGCTGCCCCTGTTCACGGTGCTCGGCGCCCTCGACGAGGGCGAGGCGGCGGTGGCCTGGCACCGGTCCTACACCTACGGCATCCTGGCCATGGATGCCTGGGGCAGTGCGCGGGCGGCATAAGAGCCCCCGGGACGGCGCAAATGCGCCGTCTGCCCCTTCCCTCTCCGGGGCAATCGTCGTAACTCTTTCGGCCATTCCGCCGGGGAGTTGATGTATGGCGCAGGACGATACGGACTTCAGGAACCGGGCAGAGCAATGCCTGTCCTACTGGCTCGACGTCTTCGAGCAATCGGAGGGCTTCGACGAGCTGGAACTGGTCGACGGCGTGCTTCAGGCCGAGACCGAGGACGGCCGCACCTTCGTCCTGAACCGGCACAATCCCTTGCGCCAGGTCTGGCTGTCGTCCCCCGTCTCGGGCGCCCATCACTATGCCTTCGACGGGGAGAGGGACGGCTGGTTCTCGACCCGGGGCGGCGAGGCGATGAAGGCGCGGCTGGTGGCCGATCTCGCCGCCATCGGCATCGAGGTGGGCGAGAATGTCTGACGCCCCCGCCGAGAAGCGCCGCGGCAATCCCATCCCCAAACTGCGCGCGCTGTGGCCGTTCATCCGGCCCTATCGCTTTCGCGTCCTTGTCGCCCTCGTCTCGCTCTTCGTCGCCGCCAGCGCGACCCTGACCATCGGTCAGGCGATCAAGCGCCTGATCGACAATGGCTTCGGCAGCGCCAATGCCGCGGGCGGCCATCTCGACATCTATTTCATCGCCCTGCTCGGCGTCGTCGTCGTGCTGGCTTTCGCCACCTATGGCCGCTTCTACATGGTGTCCTGGCTGGGCGAGCGGGTGATCGCCGACCTTCGCCGCACGCTCTATGGCCATGTCGTCAAGCTGGACGCCACCTTCTTCGAGACGACCAAGACCGGCGAGATCCTGTCGCGGCTGAATTCCGACACGATGGTGATCGAGGCTGTCGTCGGCTCCTCCGCCTCGGTCGCCCTTCGCAACCTCCTGATGTTCCTCGGCGGCTCGGCGCTGCTCGTCGTCACCTCGGTCAAGCTCTCGCTTCTGCTTCTTCTCGTGGTGCCGCTCGTCCTGCTGCCCATCCTGATCTTCGGGCGGCGGGTGCGCGGGTTGTCGCGGGCGAGCCAGGACAAGCTGGCGGATTCCGCCGCCGTCGCCAACGAGACCCTGTCCGCCGTCCATACGGTGCAGGCCTTCGGGCAGGAAGCGGGCGAGGCCGCGCGCTATGGCGGCACGGTCGAAAGCGCCTTCGCCACGGCGCGCCAGCGCATCCGCACCCGCGCCTGGCTCACCGCCCTCGTCATCACCCTCGTGTTCGGGGCGATCGACCTCATCCTGTGGACCGGGGCGAGCGATGTCGCCTCCGGCGCCATGTCGGGCGGCGATCTCGCGGCTTTCGTCTTCTATGCCATTGTCGCCGCCGGGGCCCTGGGCGCCCTGTCGGAAGTCTGGGGCGATCTGCAGCGCGCCGCCGGCGCGACCGAGCGGTTGCTGGAATTGCTGGCCATCGTGCCCGCCATCCGCGCGCCCGAGCATCCGCGCCCCCTGCCCGCCAACCCGACCGGCACCATCGCCTTCGAGGGCGTGACCTTCCATTACCCCTCGCGCCCCGATCTGCCGGCGCTGCAAGACCTCAGCTTCACCGTCCGCCCGGGCGAGAGCGTCGCCCTTGTCGGCCCGTCCGGCGCCGGCAAGACCACGGTGTTCCAGCTCCTCCTCCGCTTCCACGATCCGGAAGCGGGGCGGATCACGGTCGACGGCATCGACATCCGCGAGCTGGACCCGGTTCATTTACGCCGGCTCTTCGCCCTGGTGCCGCAGGAAACCACGATCTTCGCCACCGACGCCGCCGCCAATATCCGCTATGGCCGGCCGGAAGCGAGCGACGTCGAGGTGCTGGCCGCCGCCGAAGGCGCCTCCGCCCGCGGCTTCATCGAACAATTGCCGGGCGGTTTCGCCGCCCAGCTGGGGGAGCGGGGCGTGCGCCTGTCCGGCGGGCAGAAGCAGCGGATCGCCATCGCGCGGGCCATGCTGCGCGATCCCAAGATCCTGCTGCTCGACGAGGCCACGTCGGCCCTCGACGCGGAATCCGAGGTTCAGGTGCAGACCGCCCTCGACCGCCTGATGCAGGGCCGCACCACGCTCGTCATCGCCCATCGTCTGGCGACCGTGATCAACGCCGACCGCATCATCGTCCTCGACGAGGGGCGCATCGCCGAGACCGGCACGCATGCCGAGCTGGTGGCAAGGGGCGGCCTCTATGCCCGCCTGGCCGCCCTGCAGTTCGGCGAGGCGGAGGCGCGCGCCCGCCAGAGCTGACACGCCTTCAACCCGGGGCGAAGACCCCGGGAACCATAACAAGACAGGACCTGAGGAGAGAGAGATGAACAGCTGGGGCAAGCGCCTGATCGTTTCGGGCATCGTCGTCTTCGCCGTCTGCGCCGGGGGCGTCGCCCTGCTGATGCAGCGGGCGGGCCAGTTCCGCGCCATCGAGGCGACGGGCGACGTGCAATGCACCGCGATCGGCGGCATGGTCGGGGCGGAGGATATCGTCGCCGACCTCGCCCGCCAGCAGGCCTTCGTCTCGGTCGACGACCGCCGGGCCGCCATGGCCGGCCATGGGTCACGCGGGCGGATCGCCCTTCTCGACCTCTCGGCCGCCAACCCGGCGCCGGTCGACGTGACGCCGCCGGTGCCCGAGACCTTCCATCCCCATGGCATCAGCCTGTGGATCGACCCCGCGAGCGGCGCCCGCACCCTCTTCGTCGTCAATCATGTCGAAGGCGGGCTGAACGCCATCGGCTTCAGCCGGGTGGAGCTGTTCGACATCGCCGCCGATGGCAAGCTCAGCCACAAGGGCGGGGTGATCGGCGCCGAGATGAATTCGCCCAACGACGTGCTCGCCGTCGGCCCCAATCAATTCTATGCCAGCAACGACCATGGCTCGCGCACGGCGCTCGGCCTCATGGCCGAGAATTACCTCCAGCTGCCGCGCGCCAATGTCGTCTATTTCGACGGCAAGGGTTTCCGCCAGGTCGCCGACGGCATCCGCTTCGCCAATGGCCTCGGCCTCTCGCCCGACGGCAGCCGGCTCTATGTCGCCGAGACGACGGGCTTCGCCGTCCGCACCTATGCCCGCGACAGGGACAGCGGCGCCCTCACCCTTCTGTCCTCGACCCCGGTGCCGAACGGCGCCGACAATATCGACATGGCGCCCGACGGCGCGCTGTGGGTCGCCGGCCACCCCCACCTCCTCGACTTCGTCGCCCACGCCGCCGACCCCGCCAAACTCTCCCCCTCGGAAGTGCTCCGCCTCACGCCCCAGGGCGATGGCCTCACGGTGGAAACCATCCTCACCGACCCCGGCAACCTGATCTCCGGCGCCTCGGTCGCGACTTACGCGGGCCCGAAGCGGTTCCTGGTGGGGTCCGTGTTCGAGGAGAAGGTGCTGGATTGCCGGGGGCGGTAGGGTGCAAGTGTAAGATCAGGAGCAGAAAATGGAAAATGTTTCGCACATCGTATGTCTATTACTCCAGATCAGAGACGACAGTGTCGATTTTCTGCAAAAGAATGTCCGTCAAAATTACGGCGGCGGATCCAATATAGCCTCAAGCGTATCGCTCATGACGCCAATATAAAGAGATATATTTAGTTCTTTTGAACGGCCATTTCTGATTCGTAGAAGCTGTCCAGGAGTTATTTCAAATAACCTTTCCGTATTAAGAAGATTACGCTGCACTTCATTGAAAGAATTTATTGATTCTATAGATTTATGAGCAATTCTATTTCTGATTTTTTCGCAATCAGCAAGGTCTTTACTCTTTGAGTTCATTACCTCACTGATTGGCCATCCATTCTCAATGTAATTTTCAGCCGTTTTCCTTATTTCTTGTGGCTTCGCCCATGACAGGAACTTGTAGCCCGCTCGAGTTATCTTGCGCGCAAGAGTCTCGTCTATTTCTCGAAAATAGGTTTTGGCAACCACTCCTTTAAGAGATCCCCCACCTGTTACATAATGCAAGAATAGTTTTTCTAAATCATTCTCATACGCGGTAAAGGCACGGAGGAAGAGCGCCTCAGCATAGGCGTCAGCCTGTTGATCTTTAGACTCCTCGTCTTTCGGTGCAGGAGCCATCTGGTGAATGATAGACATGAAATCGGTGTTGCGCGCCACGATCGCATCACGATGGGCCTCAAGCTCTGCCCGCTTCACAGCATAAGGGCCTCGAGCACGAATTTAGCACGCTCTCTGCGCGCATCGGTGTCTGTCGTTCGGCGCTGAGCGTAATTGATGAAGCGTGCAAACCTAGCTGGCACGTCTTCCTCGTTTTCTTCGGTGTATCCGTCATAAAGAGCGCTGATCTCATCGAGCTGAAGCCGCCAATGCTGCACAACACGCTCATTGATCTCGGGCATTGGCGCCCCCTCCAAGCCAATCAACGGCCCCTGAGCATGAGCAACGCATGTAAATAGGGTGTAGAACCAATGAGGCCTCGACCAATTTGTCTGCCTTAGATCAAGGGCAGGATATATCGCCCCAATAAATTTCATCGTTCTATTATATAAATCAATTGAATATAATATATTATCAGGAACAGTTTCATAAACCTCGTATTCTTTATAGTATTTTTCAATGTTTTTTATTGTTTGAACACCGCCAACTATTGAAACAAGCAAATCGGAAGCCAATCGAGCTTCCCACATCCGACTCACTTCTTTCTCTGACAAAACTCTCCCCTCAAGCATATAATCGACATACGCGAAGCCGAGTTCGTACGCATTAGTCTTGAACACCCCGAGGTATTTCGCATTCAATTTTTCTTGAGTATTTAATGTTACAGAATAAGTATTGATACGCGCAAATATATCCAACATATCGGCGAGACTTACATTGTAAAGCAAATCAACACCAACCTCGTATTGTAAAATCGTTCCTTGCATTTCCTCGTCTAGTTCACTAAAAAATTTACCTGCTGCGGCTGGATTGTGAGTACCGAGTACTGTAAAAGCGCCTTGAGTGAACTCCAAAATCGTGCGAATCCTTTGCTGACCATCTACAACTGTGCGCAAATTCTTTTTACCGATTAGATCTTGCGTTAATAGAACCTTCGGCATCGGCTTCCCACGCAAGATTGTGTCTATAAGAAAAGATTTGGCAGCACGCGTCCATACGCTGCGCCGCTGAAATTTTGGAGAGAGATCTAGAAGATTGTTAGCGTTCCACTCCATAAAATCCGCAATGCTATAAGACCGCGCGTCAAACTGCTTCATGATACCCTCCAAATTTTGGCGAGCTTAGCATCGAGGTGACGAGAAGTCATGTCGGCGGCTTACCGATTGATGGCATGATGAGGAGCCCTCCCGCCACGCTTTCGCCCAGATTCGGCCCTTCGGCGGCCCTATTGGGGGAGCATCTTCATCAGCGTTGGTCCTCAACGATGGCCCGACCGGATGTCAGGAAGACCCCCAAGCCCCCAGCCCCCTTCCTGATGTTCGGTTGGTCCGGACCGTCGGTTCCGCCGGACGCAAAAGCCCCCCCCTCGCGTCCGGCGGACCACCCGATGCCCCTCCCCTTCCGAAGCTGTCGCGCCGAAACGCGCTTGATCCGCGCCGTGCCGGCACATAGCCTGCGCCGCCGGGGTTTGCCCGCGCCGGGTGCCCGAAAGTTGGATGAGCCGCATGTTGGATGAACCCGCCCCTCGGGATGCCAGGGTTGGCGCTGTCGGGGATGCCGCCGCGCCGATGATCGAGATCGTCGATCTGGTGAAACGCTTCGGGCCCTTCACCGCCGTCGACGGCGTTTCCTTCGCGGTCGGGCGGGGCGAGGTTCTGGGTTTCCTGGGGCCGAATGGCGCCGGCAAGTCGACGACGATGAAGATGGCGGCCGGTTTCCTGTCACCGACGCGCGGCCGGATCGCCATCGCCGGCCATGATGTAGAGACCGATGCCATCGCCGCCAAGCGGGCGCTGGGCTATCTGCCGGAAGGCGCGCCCGCTTACGGCGACATGACGCCCCGGAGTTTCCTCGAATTCCTCGGCCGGGTGCGCGGGCTGGAGCGGGCGGTGCTGGCCCGGCGGCTGGCGCAGGTCGTCGAGGAGATTCAGCTCGCCGCCGTGCTGGACCAGCCGATCGAGACCCTGTCCAAGGGTTTCAAGCGCCGCGTCGGTCTTGCCGGGGCGATCCTGCACGATCCGCCCTGCCTGATCCTCGACGAGCCGACAGACGGCCTCGACCCCAATCAGAAGCATGAGGTGCGCAACCTGATCCGGCGCATGGCGCCCGACAAGGCCATCGTCGTCTCCACCCATATTCTCGAGGAGGTCGAGGCGGTGTGCAGCCGGGCGGTGATCATCGACCGGGGCCGCGTCGTCGCCGACGGCCGGCCGGCCGAACTCGTCGCCCGCTCGCCCTTCCATAATGGCGTGCGCCTGCGCCTGCTCGCCACCGTCGCCGACCTCGGCGCGCGGCTGGCCGATGTGCCGGGGGTTGCCCGGGTGGTGACGCCGGAAGCGGGCACGCCGGGACGCGATTTCCTCGTCGTGCCGGCGGCGGGCGCCAGCATCATCGAAGGGGTGGCGGCGCGCCTGCGCCAGACCGGCATCGCCATCGAGACCATGGCGGTCGAGCACGGCAGGCTGGAAGACGTCTTCCGCGAGCTGACCACCAGCGACGCCGCCCGCACCGGAGCCCGGCCATGAAGTCCGTCTGCACCATCGCAAGGCGCGAGCTGGCCGGCTATTTCGCCACGCCGCTCGCCTATGTCTTCATCATCGTCTATCTGTTCCTGACCGGCATCTTCACCTTCTATGTCGGCAATTTCTTCGAGCGGGGCGAAGCCGATCTGGTGCCCTTCTTCGATTTCCACCCCTGGCTCTATCTGTTCCTGATCCCGGCCATCGCCATGCGCCTCTGGGCCGAGGAGCGGAAGAGCGGCACCATCGAATTGCTGCTGACCCTGCCCGTGCCGCTGTGGGCGGCGATCACCGGCAAGTTCCTCGCCGCCTGGGGCTTCACCGCCATCGCCCTCGCCCTCACCTTCCCCATGTGGATCACGGTGAATTACCTGGGCGAGCCGGATAACGGCGTCATCCTCGCCGGCTATATCGGCTCGCTGCTGATGGCCGGGGCCTATCTCGCCATCGGCTCCTGCCTGTCGGCGGCGACGCGCAATCAGGTGGTGGCCTTCGTGCTGACCGTCGTCGTCTGCTTCCTGTTCACGGTCTCGGGCGCGCCCATGGTGCTCGACGCCTTCTCGGGCTGGGCGCCGCAGGCGATCGTCGATACCGTCGCCTCCTTCAGTTTCCTGACCCATTTCAACGGCATCGTCGCGGGCGTGATCGAAGCGAAGGACATCGTCTTCTTCGCCACGCTGATCGTGGCCGCGCTGGCGGCCAATGCCATCGTCATCGACATGAAGAAGGCGAGCTGAAGAGATGGCCCCCACCCGCGTCCGCATCGCCGGCGGCCTTGCCCTCGTGCTGATCGCCACCCTGTTTCTCGTCGTCAACCTGATCGTCCAGGTCGGCGGCGCCGGGCTTCGCCTCGACCTGACCGAGCGCCAGCTCTATACGCTGTCGCCCGGCACCCGTTCCGTCCTCGACAAGCTGGACGAGCCGGTCACCCTTCGCCTGTTCTATTCGGCGACCCTGTCCAACCAGTTCCCGGCGATCAAGACCTTCGCCGGCCGGGTGACGGAATTGCTCGACGCCTTCCGACGGGCGAGCGACGGCAAGGTCCGGGTCGAGATCATCGACCCCATTTCCTATACGACGACCGAGGACGAGGCGGTGGCCGCCGGCATCCAGGGGAACGACACGCCGTCGGGCGAGAGTTTCTATTTCGGCCTCGTCGGCACCGGCCCCATCGGCGGGCGCGAAGTGATGCCGGTGATCACGCCCGAGCGGGAATCCTTCCTCGAATACGACTTCGCGCGGATGATCGTCTCGCTCACCGCCGAGCGGAAGCCGGTGCTGGGCGTCATCTCCTCGCTGCCGCTCGATGTCGGCTTCGGCGGGCCGATGGCGGCGCTGCGCGGCCAGTCCCATCCCTTCGCGGTCTATTCGCAGCTGTCGGAGCTTTACGACGTCCGCCAGATGGCGCCCGATTTCGTCGAGATCGGCAGCCATGTCGACCTCCTGCTCATCGCCCATCCGCCCCGCCTCGGGCCGCAGCAGCTCTATGCCCTCGACCAGTTCGTGTTGGGCGGCGGCAAGGCCGTGGTCATCCTCGACCCCAATGCCGAGGTCGCGATGCAGGGCGCCCAGCGCGGCGCGCCGCCGCCGCAGACCGCCTCGGACCTCGGGCCGCTGGCCGCCGCCTGGGGCTTCAAGGTCGATACCGAGAAGGTAGTGGGCGACGGCGACCTCGCCACCAAGGTCACGGTCGCGGGCAACCGCCGGCCGATGGACTATCTGGTCTGGATCCGTGCCGGCAAGGCGCAGATGAATACCGCCGACATCGTGACCGGCGACCTGAACCAGGTCATGTTCGCGACCGCGGGCGCCATCGAGAAGCTGGACGGCGCCACGACGACGGTCGAGCCGCTGATCGAGACGACGGCCAATGCCGGCACCTTCAACCCGGTCGCCGTCCGCATGACCGGCAACCCGGAAGACCTGGCGAAACTGTTCAAGCCCGAGGACCGGCGCTTCATCCTCGCCGCCCGCATCACCGGCCCGGCCCGGACCGCCTTCCCCGACGGCCCGCCCAAGGTCGAGGAAAAGGACCAGCCCAATCCGCCGAAGCCCGGCGAGGCCCCGGCCTTCGGCGCGCGCGAGCGGGCGCAGGTGAAGGACGCCAACCTGAACCTGATCGTCATCGCCGATGCCGACGTGCTGGACGATCGCCTGTGGCTGCAGGACGGCGGTCCGGGCGCCGGGCGCCAGCAGCAGGTGCCGATCGCCGACAATGGCAATCTGATCGTGAACGCGGTCGAGAATCTGGCCGGCTCCACCGACCTGATCGCCATCCGCGGCCGGGGCCCGGCCAGCCGGCCCTTCACCGTCGTCACCGACATGAAGAAGGCGGCGGAACAGAAATTCCTGACCCGCAGTCAGGAGCTTCAGGCCAAGCTGCAGGCGACCGAGGCCAAGATCCAGGACCTGCGCGGCGGCGGCGCGGCCAGCGGCGCCATCGTCTCCGCCGAGACCGAGAAGGCGCTGGCCGACGCAAGGGCCGAGGTCGCCTCGACAAGGCGTCAGCTCCGCGACGTGCAGCGCAGCCTCGATGTCGATATCGAGCGGCTGGAAGCGAACCTGCGTTTCATCAACATGGGGCTGGTGCCCCTCGTCGTCGCCCTTGTCGCCCTTGCCCTGTCGCTGACCCGTCAGCGGCGGCGGCGCGCGCGGCGCGGCGTGAACTGAGGCAGAAGCCCATGCGCCGCTCCACCCTCGCCATCCTGCTGGGCCTCACGCTGCTGCTCGCCGCCGTCGGCGCCTGGCTCGTCGCCGACAAACTGGCGCAAACCCGCGCCGATCTGTCCGGCCAATTGATGCTGCCCGGCCTGAAGGCCCGGCTGAACGACGTGAGCGAAATCGACGTCGCCGGCGCCGAAGGCCGCTTCACCCTGAAGCGCGTCGGCGCCAACCATTGGGTCATGGCCGAGAAGGGCGATTATCCGGCCGATTTCGGCAAGGTCCAGCGCCTGCTGCTCGCCCTCGCGGATCTGCGCGCCATCGAGCCGAAGACGGCACGCCCCGACCGTTTCCACTTCATCGATGTCGAGGATATCGGCCCCGGCACCCGCGGCCTGCAGCTGACGGTGAAGGGGCCGGACGGCACCGCCTTCGGCGACATGATCTTCGGCAAGCCGTCGTCGGTCATGGGCGCCGCCAAGGTGCCGCGCTTCTTCGTCCGTCCGGCGGGCCAGAACCAGTCCTGGGAAGCCGAAGCCGACGTACGGCTGGAGCGCGATGCCGCGCAATGGCTGGAGCGCGATCTCGTCGTGATCGCGCCCGACCGTTTCCGCGCGGCGAGCGTCACCATCGACGGCGCCGCCGCCCGCGTCAGCCGGGCCAGGCCCGGAGATGCCTTCACCCTCGACGGGCTGGACGCCGGTAGCGAACAGGTGAAGCCGGCCCGGGTCAACGCGCTTTCCGTCGCCGCTTCCTATCTCGCGCTCGAGGATGTGCAGCCGGCGGACAAGGCCCCGGCGGGCACGCCGCTCGGCCATGTGGTGTTCGAGACCTTCGATGGCATCACCCTCACCCTCGACCTCGTCTCGATCGAGGGTCAGGGCTGGGCGCGCATCGATGCCGCCTTCGACGCCACGATCGCGGGCGAAGGCCGCCTGCTCGCGCCCGTGTCGGACGCCGGTGGCAAGCCGGTGGTCCGCCCGGCGGAAGAAGCGCGGGCCGAGGCCGGCGCCATCGCCGCCCGCACCAAGGGCTGGCTCTACCGCCTCGACGGCACGCGGGTGATCGACCTGACGCCGAAGCGGGGCGATCTTTCGGAAGCCAGACCGGCCGCCGCCCCCGCCCCCGAGACGCCCGTCGAAGCCGCCCCCGTGCCGCCGGCCCAATAAGGGGCCTTGAAGGCGGGAGGCGCCTTCCTATATCGACGAGCGCTTGAGACTCTTCAATCGAGGCAGAAAAAATGACGGCTGAAGCGATCGAAACCCGTGGCTTCGAGACGGAGGTGGCGCGCCTCCTGCACCTGATGGTGCATTCGGTCTATTCCGACAAGGACATCTTCCTGCGCGAGCTGATCTCCAACGCCTCCGACGCCTGCGACAAGTTGCGCTACGAGGCGCTGACCGATGCGTCCCTGACCGCGGACGATCCGGGCTTCCGGGTCGAAATCGCCATCGACCGCGCGGCCCGCACCCTGACCGTGTCCGACAATGGCATCGGCATGTCCCATGACGAGCTGATCGCCAATCTCGGCACCATCGCCCGTTCCGGCACCTCGGCCTTCGTCGAGCAACTCTCGGGCGACGAAAACAAGGACATGAACCTGATCGGCCGCTTCGGCGTCGGCTTCTATTCCGTCTTCATGGTCGCGAGCCGGGTCGAGGTCGTGTCGCGCCGGGCGGGCGAGACCATGGCCCATGCCTGGGAATCGGAAGGCACCGGCACCTATACGCTGCGTTCCGCTGAACGCGCCACCCGCGGCACCACGATCATCCTGCACATGCGGGAAGGCGACGACGAATTCCTCGATCCCTGGCGCCTGAAGCGGATCGTGAAGACCTATTCCGACCATATCGCCCTGCCCGTCATCCTGAAGGCCGGCGCCGACGAGGGCCAGACCGAGGACGAGACGCTGAACGCCGCCTCGGCCCTGTGGACGCGGCCGAAGTCGGACATCACCGCCGAGCAATACACCGAATTCTACCGCCACGTCGGCCATGCGGTGGACGAGCCCTGGGCGACCATCCACTGGAAGGCGGAAGGCACGATCGAATATACCGGCCTTCTGTTCATCCCCGGCAGCCGGCCCTTCGACCTGTTCGATCCCAAGCGCCAGTCGCGGCTGAAGCTCTATGTCCGCCGGGTCTTCATCACCGACGATTGCGAGAGCCTGCTGCCGGGTTACATGCGCTTCGTGCGCGGCATCGTCGATTCCGCCGACCTGCCCCTCAACATCTCGCGCGAGATGCTGCAGGAAAGCGCCCTGACCGCCAAGATCCGCGCCGGCCTGGTGAAGAAGATCCTGTCTGAACTCGAAAAGCGCAGCGCCGACGTCGCCGCCTACCGGAGCTTCTGGGACGCCTTCGGTCCCGTCCTGAAGGAAGGCCTCTACGAGGATTTCGAGCGCCGCGAGCAGATCCTGAAACTCGCCCGCTTCCGCACCACCAAATCGGGCGACGAACTCGTCAGCCTCGCCGATTATGTCGCGCGGATGCGGCCGAACCAGACCGCGATCCATTTCATCACCGGCGACGCCGCCACCATCGCATCCTCGCCCCAGCTCGAGGCCTTCAAGGCGCGGGATGTCGAGGTCCTGCTGCTGTCCGACCCGATCGACGATTTCTGGACCGGCGTCGGCCTCGATTTCGAGGGCAAGCCGTTCCAGTCGGTCACCCGGGGCGACATCGACCTGTCGCTGATCCCAGAAGCGGAAACCCCGGGCGAGAAGGCGGCGGAAGCGCCGGAAGCCGATATCGCCACGCTGATCGGCGCGGCCAAGCTCGCCCTCGGCGATGCGGTGAAGGACGTCCGCGTCTCGAAGCGCCTGACCGACAGCGCGGTCTGCCTCGTCGCCGACGCCAGCGACATGGACATGCACCTCGCCCGGCTGATGCGCGCGGCCAAGGGCACGGGCGCGGCGGCGGATGCCCCCCGCATCCTCGAAATCAACCCGCGCCACCCGCTGGTGAAAGCCCTCGCCACCCGCGCCGCCGCCGCCAGCGCCGATGATCTGTCCGATGCCGCGCATCTGCTGCTCGACCAGGCCCGCATCGTCGAAGGCGAAGGCCCGCAAGACCCCATCGCCTTCGCAAGGCGCCTGTCGGAGATGATGGTTCGCGCGGTCGGGTAAACCCCGCGCCCCCACCTCACCCCCCGCCCTCTCCCCCCTGAAGGGCGGAGAGGGGGCCACCTGCATCTCCCTCGCCGCCCCCTGGGGGGGAGAGGGCCGGGGTGAGGTGGGAAGGCCGGATCTTTCCCGGTTACTCCGCCGCCCTCGCCATGCCCTTGGGCGGCACCCGGCGGAAGTCGGCGAGGAGGCGGGCGCGGGTGGCATCCGCTTCCGTGATCGCCCGCATCTTCACGGGGCCGAAGCCGCGGATGCGCGCGGGCAGCGCCATCAGGGCGATGGCGGTGGCGTGATTGTCCCGCGACAGGTCCCGCGCGATCTCGTCGACAAGGGCCAACGCCTCGTCGCGAAGGCGGCGTTCCGCCCGCCGCTCCACGGTCCGGCCGAAGGGGTCGAGCGCGGTGCCACGCAAGACCTTGAGCCGCCGCAGCAGCCCGAGGAAGGTGAAGATCCACGGCCCGAGGACATGTTTGGCCGGGCGCCCGGTCGCGGGGTCCATCCTTGCCAGCAGCGGCGGGCTGAGATGCAGGCTCGGCCGGGCGCCCGGCTCGAACATCGCGTCCAGTTGCTGGCGAAAGGCGGGATCGGCCTGCAGGCGGGCGACTTCATATTCGTCCTTATAGGCCATCAGGCGGAACAGCCCATCCGCCGCCGCCCGCGCCAGATCCTCGCTGCCGGGCACCACCCGCTGTTCGGTGGCGCGAAGGCGCGCGACGGCATCCTGGTAACGTGCGGCGTAACCCGCGTTCTGGTAAAGGGTGAGCGTCTCGATGCGCCGAGCCACCATCTCGTCCAGACTGGCGGAGCGGCGATGATGCGGCGGGCTGGCCTTGCCTTCGGTCGCCGTCGCCGCCGTCTCGACCGCCGCCGCGTCATGGGCCCAGGCCCGGCCCCAGCGGAAAGCGTTCAGATTGTCACGCGCGGCCGTCCGATTGAGCGCGATCGCCGCTTCGACCGAGGCCGGCGCCACGGGAAGCAGGCCACGCTGGCTGGCGATGCCGAGCAGGAAGATATTGGTCGCCAGCGCATCGCCGGTCAGCGCCGTCGCCAGATGGGTGGCGTCGAGCGCGGTCACCTCGCCGGTGCCGCAGCCCTGGCGGATCAGGTCGACCAGCAGGGGCACGGGCAGGCGCGCTTCGGCGTCATGGGTGAATTCGGCGATGCTGCCGACGTGGCTGTTGACGAGGGCGGACGTATGGTCGAGGCGAAGACGAAGGCGCGCGTCGGCGCCGGCGGCGACCACCGCGTCGGCCGCCAGCACGAGGTCGGCGCCCCGGGCCGGAATACGGGG
>NZ_JBAQRT010000036.1:0-4124 GCF_049306435.1 Zavarzinia sp. | reverse complement strand
GTTCACGGGACGGAGCCCAGCGGCCACCGCCGCCCTGGTGCCCCTGGTGTTCAATCTCTGCGCCACGGCACAGGAGCGGGCGTCGCGCGGCGCCCTCGGCCTGCCTGGGGGCGGGGGCGAGGCCGCGCTTCGCCAGGAACACCTGCGCGACCATGCCTTCTGCCTCGGCGTCACCTGGCCCTCGCTCATGGGCGCGGGGCCGGACAATGAACTTCTGTCGCGCGTCGCCGACCATGGCGCCGGCCGGAATCCGGCGGCGACGGCGGCGGCGCTGCGGCACCATCTTCTGGGCGACACGATGGACGTCGGCGCCCTGACGCCCCCGCTCATCGACCGGCTGCTGGCCGGTGGGGCGACGGCTTTCCTTCGCCTGCTGGCGGCTGTTCGCGGCAGGCTTCGGCCCGACTGGGGCCGTGCCGCCCTGTCGGCGCCATCGCCCGCCGACATCTCCGACCATCTGGCCGGCCGGCCGGTGCCGCTCCGCGAAACGACGGCGCGCGATGCCGTCGCCGGGTACCCGCTGCTGCTGGCGCTGGAGGCGAGGGAGGGGCGCAGCCTGTTCGCGCGCATGGTGGCGCGGCTGCTCGATTTCCTGCGCGTGCTCGATCCGGCGGCGGTCTTCGCCCCGGCCTTGAGCCCCGCGCCCGGCATCGGCATCGCGATGGCGGTGCGCGGCTTCGTCGGCCATTTCGCCGAGTTGCGGGACGACCGCGTCGCGGCCTATCGTCTGGTGACGCCGACCGACTGGAACACGGCGCCGGGCGGCATTCTGGCCCAGGTGCTGGCGGCCTTGCCGGCGGCGGGCGACCTGCCCTTCCTGGCGCGGCTGGCGGTGTCCTGTGTCAATCCTTGCGTGCCCACAACGATCGCCGTCGACGGCGCGAGGTTCGACGCCCATGCATGAAATGGCCCTGTGCGAAAGCGTGCTCGCGGCGATCGAGGAGTCGGCCCGGGCGAACCGGTTCACCCGGGTGCGCCGCGTCCGGCTGGAAATCGGCAGTTTCGCCGGGGTCGAGGTGCAGGCCCTGCGCTTCGGCTTCGACGTCGTGACGCGCGGCACCCTGTGCGACGGCGCCGAACTCGTGGTGCTGGAGCCGCCGGGCAAGGCCTGGTGTTTCGATTGTTCGTCGACGGTCGACCTTCTGGCGAGGATCGACCCCTGTCCCCAATGCGGCGGCCACCGGCTGCAGCCCGTCAGCGGGGACCAAATGACCATCAAGGACCTGGAGGTGGAATGATGTGCACGGTTTGCGGATGTTCGGGCGCCGGGGCCGCCATCGGCGGGCACCACCATCACGATCACGATCACGATCTTCACCATGGTCACCACCACGACCATGGCACCCATGACTACGGCCAGGGGCCGGCCCATGCCCATGCCCCCGGCCTGTCGCAGACCCGGATGGTGGAGATCGAGCGGGGCATCCTGTCGGCCAACGACGCGCTGGCCGCGCGCAACCGCGACGAACTGGCGGCGAAATGGCAGTTCGCGCTGAATTTCCTGTCCAGCCCCGGCGCCGGCAAGACCACGCTTCTGGTCGAGACCCTGTGCCGCCTGCACGATCGGCTGCCGCTCGCCGTGATCGAGGGCGACCAGCAGACCAGCAATGACGCCGAACGCATCCGCGCGGCGGGCTCTCCGGCGATCCAGGTCAATACCGGCAAGGGCTGCCACCTCGATGCCGGCATGGTCGGCCGCGCCCTCGCCGCGCTCGACACGCCCGAGGGCGCCCTTGTCTTCATCGAGAATGTCGGCAATCTGGTCTGCCCGGCGGGCTTCGACCTGGGGGAGGCGAAGCGCGTCACCCTGGTCTCGGTCACCGAGGGGGAGGACAAGCCGCTGAAATACCCCGATGCTTTCGCCGGGGCCGACCTCGTCCTGGTGACCAAGGCCGATCTCCTGCCCCATCTCGATTTCGATGTCGCGCGGCTGACCGCCAATATCGCCCGGGTCAATCCGAGGGCCACCGTGCTTCGCCTGTCCACCCGTGACGGGGAGGGGATGGAAGCCTGGATCGACTGGCTGCTGGCGGCGCGGAAAGTCTTCCTCGAGGATCTGGCCGCCCGCGCCGAGGCACGCGCCGCCGGCCTGCGCCAAGCCGCCGGGATTCCCGCCTGATGGACAGCCGCCCCGTCATCCTGGTCGTCGACGACGAGCCGCGCTCGGTCGAGGTGATCGCCCGCGTCCTCGACGAGGATTTCGAGGTCCTGACCGCCACGGGGGCGGAGGCGGCGCTGCGCCATCTCGAAAACAGCTGGGTGCAGGTGGTGCTGGCCGACCAGCGCATGCCCGACGTCACCGGCGTCGCCCTGCTCGCCCAGGTGCGGGAGCGCTGGCCCGACATCGCCCGCATCCTGATCACCGGCTATACCGATCCGGACGACATGATCAGGGCGATCAACGACGCCGGTATCTATCAGTTCATCGCCAAGCCCTGGCACCCGGACCAGCTGCTGCTGACGGTGCGCAACGCCGCCCGCCAGTACCAGCTCCAGCGCGAGCACGACCGCCTGTCGATCGAGATGAAGCTGCTGGGCCCGACGCTGGAATCCCGTCTCGCCAGCCGGCGCGACCGCATCCGCCAGGGTTTCCATTTCGACACGCTGATCCGGGCGACCGGCAGCCCGCTGGACGAGACCTGTCGCCTCGCCGCCCAGGTCGCGACCTTCGACGTGCCGGTGCTGGTGCTTGGCGAGACCGGCACGGGCAAGGAATTGCTGGCCCGCGCCATCCATTACGGCTCCCTGCGCAGCGACCGGCCGTTCCAGGCGGAAAACTGCGGCGCCATCCCGGATGAATTGCTGGAATCCGAGCTTTTCGGCCACAAGCGCGGCGCCTTCACCGGCGCCGTCGCCAACCGGGTCGGCCTCCTCGAGCAGGCCGACGGCGGCACGGTCTTCCTCGACGAGATCGGCGACGTCTCGCCCGCCTTCCAGGTGAAGCTGCTGCGCTTCCTGCAGGAGGGGGAGATTCGCCCCGTGGGCTCGAACGAATCGCGCCATGTGAACGTGCGGGTGATCGCCGCCACCCACCGCGATCTCGCCGCCGAGGTGCAGGCCGGCCGCTTCCGCCAGGATCTCTATTACCGGCTGGCCAGCGTCGAGCTGGAAGTGCCGCCGCTGCGCGTGCGCCCGGGCGATATCCGCCTGCTGGCCGGGGCGATTCTCGACCGGCTGTGCGCCACCCACGGCAAGATGGTGAAGGGCCTGACCGACGATGCCCTGGCCTGCCTCGAAGCCTATGACTGGCCGGGCAATGTCCGCGAGTTGCAGAATGAATTGACCCGCGCTCTCGTCCTCGCCGGGCGCGACCGGCTGGGGCCGGAGTGCCTGTCGCCGCGCATTCTCGCCGGGGCGACCCGGCAGGCCGGCGGGGCGATGCCGGTCGCGGGCGGCGACAGCGGCCCCTTGCGCGACCGGGTGGAGCGGGTGGAGGCGGCGATCCTGCTTGAAACCCTGCTGCGCTTCCGCTGGAACAAGAGCAAGGCGGCGAAGGAACTGGGCCTGTCCCGCGTCGGCCTTCGCGCCAAGCTCGAGCGTTACGGCCTCGTCCCCGGCGGGGCGGAGCGTCCGCATTGATCACGGGAACAAGACTTGCGGTTTGACCGCCGGGGCTCTATCCGGTCAGGCTGACGCAAAGCGCGGGACCCAACGGCCCCGGCTCGTCCTGCTTCCCAAGGATCCGTCGATGGCGTGGCGGCTGTTCCTGCCGATCATCCTGCTGGCCCTGGCGCTTTCCGCCTGCTCGCGGCAGCGCGCGTCCTGGCTGGTGCGGGACCGCACCCCGCCGGCCGCGCTGGTGACGCCGGTCTCGACGCTGGGGGCCGTGCCTTACCTGACCGGCGCGCCCGTCCTCGTGGTGCCGACGCAAGGGTTGCCCAACCCGCTCGAAGGCGTGCCGGCCCGGCTGGCCAAGGCGATCGCCGATGCCCTCGTCGAAAAGGATGTCCTCGCGGCGACGCGCAGCGCCGGCGCCTCGGGCTATATCCTGCAGACGGCGGTCGCCGGCCAGGATCTGCGCGCCCGCCTGATCGGGCCGGACGGGCTGACCGTGCTCGACAAGGCGGTGCGCCTCGATGTGCCCGCCGGCCAGCTCGACGCCCCCGCCGTCGACCGTCTCGCGG
>NZ_JBAQRT010000035.1:0-5425 GCF_049306435.1 Zavarzinia sp. | reverse complement strand
CCCGCGCCCGGGACAGGGCGAGGGCCCGGGCCATATGCGCTTCGCCCCGCGCGATCAGGTCGCGGCTCCACCGCCTGGGGTCCTGTTCCGACAGGGGCACCATCATGCCCTCCGCATCGACCCGGGCCGGGCGCCGCGCTTCGGCGTAATGCACCGTCGCCGCCAGCGCATGGGCATCCGCGACATCGGGCATCACCTCGGCCAGCAGGGCGGCCAGTTCCAGCACGCCGGCGGCATAATCCGCGTGAGGGCCGCCGCCGGCCGCATCCTCATAGGCCATCGTATAGGCGATCTCGAGCGTGGACAGGACCGCTTCCACCCGTTCGGGCCAGCTTTCCGGCCCGGGGATTTCAAAGCTGATGCCAGCCTCCGCGATCTTGCGTTTGGCGCGCACGAGCCGCTGGGCCAAGGTCGCCTCGGACAAGAGATAGGCACGGGCGATGCTGGCGGTATCCAGGCCGCAGACGATGCGGAGGGCGAGCGCGGCCCGGGCATTGACCGCGATCGCCGGATGGCAGCAGACGAAGATCAGCCGCAGCCTTTCGTCGGGGATCGGGTCCATCGGGTCCTCGGGCGCCGCGACGATCGGTGCTGCCGGCACCTCGGCTTGCAGACGGCCGCGGCGTTGCCGCTTCCGCAGCCGGTCGAGGGCGGCGCGTTCGGCGGCCCGGTACAGCCAGGCGGCGGCATCGAGCGGGGGCGACGCCGGCCAGGATTCGGCAGCCTTCAGGCAGGCGTCGGCGAAGGCATCCTCGGCAAGATCGAGATCGCGGAAGCGCGCGGCGAGAACGGCCCTGATCCGGCCCCCCGCCGCCCGCTCCGCCGCATCGAGAGGGGACAGGCTCACTCGTGTCCCAGCAGCGGGCGAATCTCGATGGCGCCGTTCCCGGCCAGGGGCACCTGCCGGGCGATGGCGATGGCGGCGTCGAGATCCGGCGCGTCGATCAGGTAGAAGCCGCCGAGCTGTTCCCTCGTCTCGGCGAAGGGGCCGTCGTGCAGGCTCTGTTCGCCGTCGGTGGTGCGAACCGTGGTCGCGGTATCCGTGCCCTTCAACCCGGCGCCGCCGAGGCGGGCCTTGCCCAGGCCGCCGGCGAAAGCCATATGGCGGCCGATCATGGTTTCCAGCTTGGGGCCGCTCTTGCCCGGGCCGAACTGCTGCTCGTCTTCATAGATCAGAAGCAGATATTGCATGTCGATACTCCGTCGTTCGGGGGGCGACCATCACCCCTCCGACTACAAAGACGCGCGAGCCCCGCGCCGATCGACACGATACAGAAATTATTCCTGCTGCGGCAGCAAGGGCGCCGGGTCGAGCTGCAGCCCGTACCAGGCGAGGCCGAAATGCAGATGGGCGCCGGTCACCCGGCCGGTCTTGCCGGAGAGGGCGATGGTGTCGCCCGCCTGCACCTTCTGCCCGACGCGCACATCGACGCGGGAGAGATGGGCATAAAGCGTCTGCACCCCGGCGCCATGGTCGATGATGACGGTGCCGCCGGTGAAATAGAGGTCGGGTTCGGCCAGCGTGACCTGCCCCGGCGCGGCGGCGGCGATGGGCGTGCCTTCGGGCACCGCGACGTCGAGGCCGAGGTGCGGCTGCCGGGCTTCGCCGTTCAGGATGCGCTGGCTGCCGTAGACGCCGGAAATCCCGCCCTTGGCCGGCCATTGCAGACCCGCCTCCCAGTCGAAGGCGATACGGTCGATGGCACGGGCGGCCTTGATCTTCGCCCGTTCGGCCTCGATCCGCTTCATGCCCTCCGGGTCCGGGTTTACTTTCTTGTCCGGCAGGCCGTCGATGCGCTGGATCTGCCATTCGCGGGGGCTGATCGCCCGGCTGAGCGTGGTCTTGCCGGCGGGGCCGGTCACGTCGAGGGTCAGGGTTCCAGCCGCGTCCCGGCCGAGGCCGAGGACGAAGCGGCCGTCGGGCGCGATGTGAAGCTCGCGGCCGTCGTAGACGATGCGCTCCCCCGGCGCCGCGACCCCGGTGACCAGGGCGCCCTGGGCGACCTCGCCGTCGATGCTCGCGGCAAGGGCGGGGGCGATCAGGGCCGGCAGCAGCGCCAGGGCGAGGGCGATCCTCATGATTTCGGGGCGAGACCGGCCTGTTTCAGCGCGGCCTCTGGCGAGACATAGGGCTCCTGCCGGTCGACCGACCAGTAGCGCAGGTCTTCGAGCGCGATCCGCGTGCCGGTCACGGCGCAGACGACATGGGTGCCGGGCCACAGGATGCGGAACTGGCCGTGGTCATAGAGAATCTTGGCGGGGGCGTCGGCGTCTATCGTCATCTTCGATCAGATCAATGTGCCCTGTTCGGGCGGGGGTGTTTCGGCTTTGCGGCGGCGTCGTGGGGCATCGCCCGTCGTGATGGCGCCGACGCGGCCGTCGGCGAATTCGATCTCCAGCGCATCGCCCGGATGCAGCGCGGCGGCGGATGTTTCCAGCTTGCCCCCGCGCCGGACGACGGCATAGCCCCGGGACAGGACCCGCTGATAGGACAGGCTTTCCAGCAGTTGCGCGGGCGTCGCCCATTGCCGCTCCGCCCGCTCGATCAGGCGGCGGGTGGCGGGGGCGAGGCGCTCCGACAGTTGCGCCAGCCGCTCCGCCTTCTGGCGGAGTTCGCCGGTCAGGACATGGGGGCGTAAGCCTCCCGAGACTTCGGCCAGTTGACGGCGCCGGTCGGCGATGAGGCCGCGTAAAGAACGCGGCAGGCGCTCGGCGAGGTCGTCCAGGCGCTGCTCCCCGGCCTCGATCAGGCTGCGGGGATGGCGCAGGCCCCGGGCGAGGCCGGTCAGCCGCGTGTCATGCTCGGCCAGCAGGCGGCGGGTCGCCATGCGCGCCCGGCCACCCAATTCCTCGACCCGGTCGAGGAGGTCGGCCCGCACCGGCACCGCCATTTCGGCGGCGGCGGTCGGCGTCGGCGCCCGCCGGTCCGAAGCGAAATCGATCAGCGTGGTATCGGTCTCGTGGCCGACGGCGGAGATGAGCGGAATGGCGCTTTCCGCCGCCGCCCGGACCACCACTTCTTCATTGAAGGCCCAGAGATCCTCGAGGCTGCCGCCGCCCCGGGCGACGATCAGCAGGTCGGGCCGGGGAATGGCGCCGCCGGGCGCGATCGCGTTGAAGCCGCGAATGGCGCGCGCCACCTGATCCGCCGCGCCTTCACCCTGCACGGCGACGGGCCAGACCAGGACGTGGCGGGGAAAACGGTCGGCGAGGCGGTGCAGGATATCCCGGATCACGGCGCCCGTCGGCGAAGTGACGACGCCGATGACCTGCGGCAGAAAGGGCAGGGGCCGCTTCCGCTCGGCGGCGAACAGGCCCTCCGCCGCCAGCTTCCGCTTCCGCTCCTCGAGAAGCGCCATCAGCGCGCCGGCCCCCGCCGGCTCGATGCTCTCGGCGAGGATCTGGTATTTCGAGCGGCCGGGGTAGGTGGTCAGCCGGCCGGTGACGACCACTTCAAGCCCATCCTCGGGCCGGAATTTCAGCCTTCCGGCGACATTCCGCCAGGCGACGCCATCAAGGAGGGCATCCGCATCCTTCAGCGCGAAATAGAGATGGCCGGAGGAATGGCGCTTCACGCCGGACAATTCGCCCCGCACCCGGACCAGGGCGAAACGATCCTCCACCGTCCGCTTCAACAGCCCCGAGAGTTCCGAGACCGACATCTCGGGCAGGTTACGATCGGACAGATTCGGGGCTGCAACGTCTTCCATGCTCATGGGGACATGATACAAGCTGGGCCGGAAAGTTGGGTGAGGTCTTTTTCGATGAATGTACTGGTGATCGGCAGCGGTGGACGCGAACATGCCCTGTGCTGGGTGCTGGCGAAATCGCCGCTCATGGGCCGGCTGTTCTGCGCGCCGGGCAATGGCGGCATCGCGGAGGTCGCGACCTGCATCGAGCTCGATTTCCGCGAGACCGACCGGGTGCTGGCCCTGATCCGGGCCGAGAAGATCGATTTCGTCGTCGTCGGGCCGGAAGCGCCGCTGGTCTTCGGCCTCGTCGACAAGCTGACCGAGAAAGGCGTCAAGGTCTTCGGGCCGACGGCCGCCGCCGCCCAGCTCGAAGGCTCCAAGGGCTTCACCAAGGATCTCTGCGCCCGTCACGACATTCCGACCGCCGGCTATGGCCGCTTCCACGACAAGGCGTCGGCCCTCGCCTATCTCGAAAAGCAGGACCTGCCGATCGTGATCAAGGCGGATGGCCTTGCCGCCGGCAAGGGAGTCGTCATCGCGACGACGCGGGACGAGGCGATCGAGGCGGTGAGGGACTGTTTCTCGGGCCGCTTCGGCTCGGCCGGCTCGGAAATCGTCATCGAAGCCTTCCTCGAGGGCGAGGAGGCGAGTTTCTTCGCCATCGCCGACGGCCGCCATGTCGTGGCGCTGGGCAGCGCCCAGGACCACAAGCGCGTGTTCGACAATGACGAAGGCCCGAATACCGGCGGCATGGGCGCGGTCGCGCCGTCGCCCCTGATGACCCCGGCCATGGTCGACGAGGTGATGGCCCGCATCATCCGCCCGACCGTCGCCGCCATGTCGGCGGAAGGCCGGCCGTTCAAGGGCGTGCTCTATGCCGGCCTGATGCTGACGAAGACCGGCCCGCAGCTGATCGAATACAACGTCCGCTTCGGCGATCCCGAATGCCAGGTGCTCTTGATGCGGATGAAGAGCGATCTCCTCCCCGTCCTCGTCGCCGCCGCCGATGGCGTCCTCGACAAGCTGAACATCGAATGGGACCCGCGCCCGGCGGTCTCGGTCGTGCTCGCCACCAACGGCTATCCCGGCGACCTTTTGCCCGGCGGCGAAATCCGCGGCCTCGACGAAGCCGGCAAGGTGCCGGACGTGAAGGTGTTCCATGCCGCGACCAGGGCCGTGGGCGATCATTTCGTCCCGGTCGGCGGCCGCGTCCTCAATGTGACGGCGCTGGGCGAGACCATCACCAGGGCGCGCGAGACCGCCTATGAAGCGGTCGCGAAAATCGACTGGCCGGGCGGCTTCTGCCGCGGCGACATCGCCCTGAAGGCCATCGCGGCGGCCGGCGAAAGCGGCAAGTAAGCGGGGGAAACCCCTCCCCCCATCCCTATCCCCGCAAGCGGGGCGAGGGGGCCTATCGAGGCCGGGTCTGTTCCCTCGCCCCCATTGGGGGAGAGGGTTAGGGTGAGGGGGCAAGGCCCCGAACGAAAACAGGCCCCGTCTTTCGGCGGGGCCTGTTCGCGTTCAAGCCTCGAGGCTTACGAGCAGCCGCTGGTCGAGCCGCAGGTGTCGCACTTCAGGCAGGTGCCGTTGCGCACCAGGGTGAAGTTGCCGCAATCGCCGCAGGCGTCGCCGACGTAACCCTTCACGCGCGCCTCGCGGATGCGGGCGAGGCGGGTTTCGGCGGCGGAGGGGCCGCTGCTGCTGGCGACGGCGGCGACCGCGATGTCGCTGCC
>NZ_JBAQRT010000034.1:0-8160 GCF_049306435.1 Zavarzinia sp. | reverse complement strand
GTCCCCTTACGGGCAACGGCCGGCACGCCACGTCCTGTCGGTGTGCAGCGGATCAGTTGGACTTCTTCTTGTCGTCCACTTCCTCGAAGTCGGCGTCGACCACGTCTTCGCCGTCGGGGGCCGCACCGGCCGAGGCGCCGGCACCCGCCGCCGCGCCCTGGGCCTTTTCCGCTTCCGCCTTGTAGATGGCCTCGCCGATCTTCATCGCCGCATTGGCGAGGGCTTCGGTCCTGGTCTTGATCGCCTCGACATCCTCGCCGGCAAGGACGCCGCGCAGATCGGCGACCGCCGCATCGACCGCCGCCTTGTCACCGGCGTCGATCTTGTCGGCATGTTCGGTCAGGTTCCGCTCGGTCGAATGGATCAGGCCTTCGGCGCCATTGCGGGCCTCGACCAGTTCCTTCTTCTTCTTGTCCTCGGCGGCATGGGCCTCGGCGTCCTTCACCATCTTCTCGATGTCGGCATCGGAAAGACCGCCCGAGGCCTGGATGCGGATCTGCTGTTCCTTGCCGGTGCCCTTGTCCTTGGCCGAGACCTGGACGATGCCGTTGGCGTCGATGTCGAAGGTCACCTCGATCTGCGGCGCGCCGCGCGGCGCCGGCGGAATGCCCATCAGGTCGAACTGGCCGAGCAGCTTGTTGTCCGCCGCCATCTCGCGCTCGCCCTGGAAGACCCGGATCGTCACCGCGCTCTGATTGTCATCGGCGGTGGAGAAGGTCTGGCTCTTCTTGGTCGGGATCGTCGTATTGCGCTCGATCAGGCGGGTGAAGACGCCGCCCAGGGTCTCGATGCCGAGCGACAGCGGCGAGACGTCGAGCAGCAGCACGTCGCGGACGTCGCCCTGCAGCACGCCGGCCTGGATGGCGGCGCCCATGGCAACGACTTCGTCCGGGTTCACGCCCTTGTGGGGCTCCTTGCCGAAGAAGCTCTTCACGATTTCCTGGATTTTCGGCATCCGGGTCATGCCGCCGACGAGGACAACCTCGTCGATCTGGCCGGCCGACAGGCCGGCGTCCTTCAGGGCCTTCTGGCAGGGCTCGATGGTGCGCTGGACGAGATCGTCCACGAGGCTCTCGAACTTGGCGCGGGTCAGGCGCAGGGTCAGATGCTTCGGGCCGGTCGCATCGGCGGTGATGAACGGCAGGTTCACCTCGGTCTGCATCGCCGACGACAGCTCGATCTTGGCCTTTTCCGCGGCCTCCTTCAGGCGCTGCAGGGCGAGCTTGTCCTTGCGAAGATCAATGCCGCCGTTCTCGCGCTTGAATTCGTCGGCCAGATAGTCGACGAGGCGCATGTCGAAATCTTCACCGCCGAGGAAAGTGTCGCCATTGGTCGACTTCACCTCGAACACGCCGTCGCCGATCTCGAGCACCGAGACGTCGAACGTGCCGCCGCCGAGGTCATAGACCGCGATCACCTTGCCGTCCTGCTTGTCGAGGCCATAGGCGAGGGCCGCCGCGGTCGGCTCGTTGATGATGCGCAGCACTTCGAGGCCGGCGATGCGGCCGGCGTCCTTGGTCGCCTGGCGCTGGGCGTCGTTGAAATAGGCGGGGACCGTGATCACGGCCTGGGTGACGGTCTCGCCCAGGAAAGATTCGGCGGTTTCCTTCATCTTCTGCAGGATGAAGGCGGAAACCTGGCTGGGGCTGTATTTGGTGCCGCGAATATCGACCCAGGCATCGCCATTGTCCGCCTTGACGATATTATAGGGCACCATGCCCTTGTCCTTCTGGGTCATCGGGTCGTTGAACGAGCGGCCGATCAGGCGCTTGATCGCGAACAGCGTGCCTTCGGGATTGGTGACGCCCTGACGCTTGGCCGCCTGGCCGATCAGGCGTTCGCCATCGCCGGAAAAGCCGACCATGGACGGGGTGGTGCGAGCGCCCTCCGCGTTCTCGAGCACCTTGGGCTTGGCGCCATCCATGATCGCGACGCAGGAATTGGTGGTGCCAAGGTCGATACCGATAACCTTACCCATGACTCTCTCCTTTTCGGCAGGCATCGGCGGCCCGAACGGCACCGGCAATGCCCCCTGATTTCCGGGAACGGGCGAAGGAGGCCGAAAATGCCCCCGTTCGCGCTGTGGCTTATATAGGGCGGGATTTTTGAGGCCGCAACGGGCGGCAAGAGGTTCCGTGATTTGCGTGATGAAAAAAACGTCAGCGCCGCCGCTCTTGCCTCGAACCCCGCCCCGAAGGCAGGCTGAACGGGGATCGATGGCGGTATCGGCGGGGGTGGCGGTGAAGACGGTGCAGCACGACACGGCCTTGTTCGAAGCCGTTTTCCTTGAAGCCGCGACGATCGACCCGGAAGTCCGCCGGGGGAGCATGTTCGGTTGTCCGGCGGTCTATCACGGCCGTCGCATGGCGCTTTGCGTCTTCGGCACCGAGATCGCGCTGCGGGTTCCGCAAGCGGTGGCGAGCGCGGCGGTCGACACGGGCCGCGCCCATCCGTTCCAGCCCTTCGGCCGCAGCCGGATGCGGGAATGGATCGCGCTCGAGGGCGGAATCGCCACCCTCGAGCGCCATCGCGACCTTGCCGTGGCCGCCATCGCCTTCGCCCGCGACAACGGCTGAGGCTGGTCGCGGTTACGCCGTCTGGTCGACCGGGGCGACCGGGGCCTCGGCCTTGGCGACGCCGACCTTGGCCGCGCGCAGCAGGCGGTCGTGGATCTGGTAGCCGGTCTGCACCACCTGGATGATGGCGCCGCCCGGCTGGCCGGTACCGGGGATCTCGAACAGGACTTCGTGCTTGTTCGGGTCCGCCTTCTCGCCCAGGGCCGGGGCGATGCGGGTGATTGAGGCCTTTTCGAAGGCGGACAGCAACTCGCGCTCAGTCATCTCGACGCCGGCCAGCAGGTTGGCCACCGCCTCGTCGCCGGTGCGAGCCTCGGCCGGCACGGCCTCGATCGCGCGGCGCAGGTTGTCGGCGACCGAGGTCAGGTCGCGGGCGAATTTGGTCACGGCATATTTCGCCGTGTCCTCGCGCTCGCGCTCGCTCCGGCGGCGGATGTTCTCCGCCTCGGCGAAGGCGCGCAGCAGCTTGTCCTTGAGGTCGGCGACTTCGGCCTGCAGGCTCTCGACCGTGGGGCCGGCGGGGGGCTCGGCCGGGGCTTGAGCGTCGGTCGGGGTCGGGTCGATGTTTTCGGTCTCGGTCGTCATTTCGGGTCCACGATACAATCAGGTCATCAGGCGGCCGATCATCCTCGCGGTGTAATCCACCATGGGGATGACGCGCCCGTAATTCACTCTCGTCGGCGCGATCACGCCGATCATGCCGACGATCCGCTCGTCCTTGCGCCGGAAGGGCGCGACGATGAGGGACGAGCCGGACAGGCTGAACAGCTTGTTCTCCGAACCGATGAAGATGCGCACCCCATCGGCGTCCTGCGCCAGCTCCATCAGTTGGAGCACGTCGCGTTTGGATTCAAGATCGTCGAACAATTGCCGCACCCGCTCGAGATCCGCAAGCGCGGTGAGATCGTCCAGCAGCCGGGCGCGGCCGGAAACGATCAGCGTGTTGCGTTCCTCGTCCCCCGCCCAGGTGGCAAGGCCCGCCTCCACCACCTTGGCGGCGAGCAGGTCGAGTTCGGCGCGGCGCTCGTCGATCTCGCTCAGGATCCGGCTGCGCCCCTCGGCCATGGTGCGGCCGCCGAGCCGGGCGGACATGTAGTTCGAGGCTTCCTGCAGCGCGCTGGGGGTCAGGCCCGCCGGCACCTCGACGATGCGGTTCTCGACCGAGCCGTCTTCCGAGACCAGCACGGCCAGCGCCCGCCCGGGGCCGAGATAGACGAATTCGACATGGGACAGCGCCTTGTCCGTCTTCGGCGCGACGACGAGGCCGGCGCATTGCGACAGGCCGGACAGCTGTTTCGTCGCCTCGGTCAGCAGGTCCTCGACCGATTTGCCGGCGGCGGCACCATGGGCCTCGATCGAGCGGCGCTCGTCCTCGGTCAGATTGCCAAGTTCAAGGAAACTGTCGACGAAGATGCGAAGCCCGGCCTGGGTCGGCATCCGCCCGGCCGAGGCATGGGGGGAATAAAGCAGGCCGGCATGTTCCAGATCCTGCATCACATTGCGGATCGACGCCGGCGACAGCGCGATGCCCAGGCGCTGGGCCAGGGTGCGCGAGCCGACCGGCTCGCCCGTCTCGAGGTAAGCCTCGACGATGGTGCGGAAGATCTGGCGTGAACGCTCGTTCAGCTCCTGGATCATTCCCGTTTCCTGACATGGTGCTTGAGCCCCGCACTGTAGGAAGTGGGGGAGGGGGCGTCAATCAGCGCGCCGCTTCCCCGGGGGGCAAGGGGTGGAGGGGCAAGGGGTGGACTCGCCGCGCGGACAGGCGTTCACTACCCGTCCCCAAGACGAACACAGACGGAGTCACGCCATGACCTACTGGGACGTCCTCGCCCGCGACCGGGCCAACCGCGAAACCGCCGCCGCCCTCTCGCCCATCCTGCGCGCCGCCGGCCCCGCCAAACCCACTCCCGTCCTCGCCGACGCCGACCGCACCATCGCGGCCTTACGCGAAACCGTGACGGTGCAGGCGAGGGAAATCGCGAAGCTGAAGGCGGAGATCGCCGCCCAGCATTGAGGGGGGAGGGGTGCAAAATCGGCTGTGGCGGGCCAGACAAGGCCCGCCACGCTGCAGCGAGAGTATACTAAATGTGAGGATTCAATATTAAGTCGCTAGTGTATCGGGGCCGCCCAATTTGGGTACCGTGCCCCGAATGCGCTCCCGTTACCATGTCTCTGCTGGAGGGGCGGGGGCGATTCTGTGACGTAATACCACCATATCGCCAGCCTCGTCGGCTGTTAATCAGAGGCCCAATTTGAGCTCAAGGCTCACGGAGTCAGTTGGTAGACCAGAAATCTCGGCGATTTTCATTCGAGCAAACGTCAATATATCAGAAATTGTTCGAAAGTTATATTCAGTTGTATTTTTATCATTGAATATTATTTCTGTATTAACAATTTTATCTTCATGAATAATATTATTTTCGTCTGCCTCTAGGCTATCAATTGTAAAATGTGCGATTGCAGGATAATCCGCCGCAAGTCCGTTACCAACATGACTTGCCATTTTATTGTTGTCTTTATCGAGCATAATCCACATGCCGTAATTATCGCGCACGGTGTGCCCATTGCTGATACGGGCTGCATAAGAAGCATTAAAGCGATTTCGTACTTCATCCGCTGGGAAAATATAAACATCGATGCTCTGAGGATTTTCGCGGTCATTAACGGCCGACACCAATACGAGATCGACATCGTCTAGCGTTTTCCATCGAGTGCCATTCTCAAGCGGCGGGAATGCAATCCAGCGATCCTGCGTTGTCCGGATGCTAAGAATCTTGGTCTCGCCGTTTTTTGTCGCCTCGTAAGTGTTGGAAAGGCCTCGGCCTGGTTGGCGCTTAAGTGAATAGCCTGCTTGTTCCGCCCCCTTGATTGCGCCGCGCACCATGAGGTGCCACGCCGTGTTGGGGTTCATCTGCTTCAATCTGCTCGCCATAATTAGTGCCTCGATAATTTGTTTTGGAAATGGCATCGGGTTAGGATGCCTATACAGAATACACGGATTAAATGGTTTGGCAACACCGTTTGTGCACGAAGCCAATATAAGATCCACGTATAACTCATTGCGTGCGTCAGCAAGGGGGCGAATTGAGGGGGCGCACTCCAATAGTGTCCCCACATTACCCCCCACCCACGCCCTATTGATCCGCCACCGATCCCCTACAAGCATCGCTTGGGGAAACGGGGGATCGGCCATGAGGGGAATGATTCGGTCTGGTCGTGGCGGCTGTGTTGGCGCTGGGGCTCGGTCCGGCACGGGCGGAGGAGAGCCGGTATTTCTCGATCGCGACGGCGGAGGAGGCGGGCACCTATTTTCCCGTCGGGCAGGCGCTCGTGGCGGCGGTGAGCGCGCCGCCGGGGTTGGTGGTCTCGGCCGTATCGTCCAACGGCTCCATCGCCAATGTCGAAACGATCACAGGCGGCGGGGCGAAGTCGGGTCCCGTGCAGGCCGATGTACGTCTGATCCTGAGCGCGGCAGACCTGAGCGAGCGGGATTTCGCCGCCGAATATTACAAGGCCGACCTAGCCGCCCGGCATTGAGGGGGCTGCCTGGCAGTTTCTTCGGTTCGGGATGAAAATCCAGAGTGCTAACATCGGGCCTGATCGAATTTCAGGCCGATAGGGGACTACGGAATGCCCACAGCCCCGACCATCCGTCTCGACGATGAAACCGCCGCCGCCCTCGACCGGCTTACCGACCAGACCGGCCGGCCGCGCCAATGGCTGGTCGCACAGGCGATCGCCGATGACCTGACAGTCAATGCCTGGCAGGTGGAGCGCATCAAGGACGGCCTGGCCGCGGCGCATCGAGGCGATTTTGCTTCCGACGAGGAGATGGCGGCCATCGCGCGCAAATTCGCGCCGCGCTGATCATGCGCGTCCGCTGGACCATTCCGGCTCTTGACTTCGATCCTCGAAACCGTGGCCCGGTTGTCCGAGCATCCGCATCTCGGAAGGGCTGGCCGTGTCGCTGATACCCGAGAATTGGTGATTTCGAGGACGCCCTATGTCGCAGTCTATTCGGTTGGACCTGACGCCATCGATATTCTCGCCGTGTTTCACGGTGCGCGGCGCTGGCCTCCCGACGCACCCTGATCAAGTGAGGGGTGCAAGCGGGGCGCCGAGAGGTTAAAAGGGCGGCCGGACATCTTCAGCAGGAAAAACCTCATGCGCGCAGAGGGCCGTCAGGCCGACCAGTTGCGGCCGATCAGCCTCGAGCCCGGCTTCTCGAAACATGCCGAAGGCTCGTGCTTCGTGCGCTTCGGCGATACCCATGTGCTCTGCACCGCCTCGGTCGAGGAGCGCGTGCCGTCCTGGCTGCGCGGCCAGGGCCGGGGCTGGGTCACCGCCGAATACGGCATGTTGCCCCGCTCCACCCACAGCCGGAACGACCGCGAGGCCGCCAAGGGCAAGCAGTCGGGCCGGACCCAGGAAATCCAGCGCCTGATCGGCCGGGCCCTGCGCGCCGCCATCGACCTGAACAAGCTGGGCGAAGTGTCGATCAAGATCGACTGCGACGTGATCCAGGCCGATGGCGGCACCCGCACAGCCTCGGTCACCGGGTCTTATGTCGCGCTTTATCAGGCGATCGAATTCCTGATGAACAAGGGCGCGCTCAAGGAAAACCCGATCCGGACCGAGGTCGCCGCCGTCTCCTGCGGCATCGTTGGCGGCAGGGCCTTGCTCGACCTCGATTATTCCGAGGATTCGGGGGCGGAGGCGGATGCCAATTTCGTCCTGACCGGCACCGGCCAGATCATCGAGATCCAGGGCACGGCGGAAGCGGCGCCCTTCTCGCCCGAGGAGTTCGCCAATCTCTTCGCCCTGGCGCAGAACGGCATCACCCGCCTCGTCACCTATCAGCGCCAGGCGCTCGGCCTGTTCTGATGCGGCTCAGCGGCAAGCTGGTGGTCGCCAGCCACAATGCGGGCAAGGTGCGGGAGATCGCCGAACTTCTCGCCCCCTTCGGGATCGAGCCGGTCTCCGCCGGCAGCCTCGGCCTGCCCGAGCCGGAGGAGACGGAGACGACATTCACCGGCAATGCCGAGCTGAAGGCGAAGGCGGCGGCCCTGGCCTCGGGCCTGCCGGCGCTGGCCGATGATTCCGGCCTGTCGGTCGAGGCGCTGGGCGGCGATCCCGGCATCTATTCGGCGCGCTGGGCCGGGCCGGACAAGGATTTCGCCCTGGCCATGGCGAAGATCGAGCGGTTGCTGCGGGAGAAGGGCGCCCTGACGCCCGAGGCGCGCCGCGCCTTCTTCACCTGTGCCCTTGCCCTCGCCCGGCCGGACGGGACCTGCACCACCTTCGTCGGTGAAGTGCATGGCACGCTGGTCTGGCCGCCCCGGGGCACCAACGGCTTCGGCTATGATTCGATGTTCCAGGCCGATGGCATGACCGAGACCTTCGGCGAAATCGAGGCGGCGGCGAAACACGCCATCAGCCACCGCGCCCTCGCCTTCGCCAAGCTGGTCGAGAGCCTGACGCGGTGATGCCCGGCCTTGCCCACCTCACCCCCCGCCCACTCCCCCCGCCAGCGGGCGGAGAGGGTGCCATGTCCCCCCTCTCCGCCCGTCAGGGGGGAGAG
>NZ_JBAQRT010000033.1:0-22597 GCF_049306435.1 Zavarzinia sp. | reverse complement strand
GCGCAGGGCCGCGAGCAGCCCCTGGCGCACGGCGGCGGAAAGCGCGTTCACCGGCGGATTGCCGATGGTCGCGACCACCACGCCGCCCTCGCGCCGCGACGAGACCGCCGCGCTGTCGACCACCCCGGTCATCACTTGCCTTCGGTGAAGCGGCGGAAGTCGGGCTTGCGCTTCTCGCGGAAGGCGACGCCGCCTTCCTTCGATTCGTCGGTGTCGTAGTAGAGGCTGAGCGCCTGCATCCCCATCGACGAAATGCCCCGGATGCTTTCCGTATCGGCATTGAACGAGCGCTTGGCCAGCGCGATGGCGGTCGGGCTGCGCTCGATCAGTTCGGCGCACCAGCGGTCGACCTCGGCATCCAGCTCCTCATGGGGCACGACGGCATTGACCAGGCCCATCTGCAGGGCTTCGGCCGCGGTATAGCGACGGCACAGATACCAGATCTCTCGCGCGCGCTTCTCGCCGACGACCCGGGCGAGATAGGCGGTGCCGAAGCCCGGATCGACCGAGCCGACCTTGGGGCCGACCTGGCCGAACTGAGCCCTCTCGGAAGCAATGGTCAGATCGCAGATGGTGGCGAGGACATTGCCGCCGCCGATGGCGAAACCGGCGACCCGGGCGATCACCGGCTTCGGCACGTCACGGATCAGGCTCTGCAATTCGTCGATCGGCAGGCCGATGGTGCCCCGGCCGTCGTATTGGCCGTCATGGGCGCCCTGATCGCCGCCGGTGCAGAAAGCCTTGTCGCCGGCGCCGGTCAGCACGATGACGCCGATCGACTTGTCCCAGCCCGCGGTCTGGAAAGCATGGATCAATTCATCGACCGTGCGGCCCCGGAAGGCATTGTAGCGGTCGGGACGGTTGATGGTGATGCGGGCGACCCCGGCCGGGCGCACTTCGTAGAGGATGTCTTCATAGGCGGTCATCTCGGACGCTCTCCCTTGGTTTCTCCGGGCACACGCTAGGCGGCGCCGATTTTTATGTCAATGCATTGTTATATATCGCCGGACGAAACCCCGGGGGCCAGGGGCACCCCGGGGCGAGAGGTCAGAACTTGTAGATGGCCGAGGCCTGGATGCGGTCGGCGCTGCCGCTGTCGCCGCCTTCCGTTTCGCGCTCCGCATGGCTGTATTCGATGCCGACGTCGAGCGGCGGAATGATCGTCGCGATCAGATTGCCGTGGAAGGTCAGCATTTCCTTGTTGGCGGTCAGCGGCACGGTGCTGTTGTTCTCGATCTTGTGATAGCCGAAGGTCAGGTTGCTGCGGAACATGTCGTCCCAATGGTGCTGCACGGTGAAGGTGCCGCCCCAGGACGGCAGGGCTTCGAGGTTGGTGCCATCGAAGCTGGCGCTCTGGCGGTAGGACAGGGTCATGTAACGATTGACGCCCTCGCCGTAGAGTGCCTGGAAGCCGAACTTGTCCTTCTCCAGGAACTTGATCGAACCCGACAGACCGAGGCCCCAGCCGAAGACCGAATCATCCGCCGTCGCCGTATCGGCCGAGATTTCGCGGGCGATGCCAAAGCCCGCCAGATGGCCCCAGTCGAACTTGCGCGCATAGCGGAAGGTGAAATCGGGCAGGTGGTCGACATTGGGATCGGCGAGGCCGGAAATGCCGCCGGTCGAGGCCGCGTTGGAATTATTGGCGGCGACATTGCCGATGAAGTCGCTTTCCGGATTCTCGAGCGCGACCGAAAGCGTGTCCGGCCCTTCGGCATAGGTGTAGCGGATCTGCGGCTGGCGCAGCGCCAGTTCCGCCGGGAGGCCGCCGAAATCGAGCTTCTCGGGCGCGGCGACCAGATCGTAGGGCGTGGTCCAGGTCTGGCCCAGGGTCAGCGGGCCCGCGGTGATATAGGCATGACGCAGGCGGGGACTGACGGAATTGGTCGCCGCCTCGGTCCCGCCCGAGCCGTAGAAATCGAGTTCGATGACCGAACGGGCGGTGAAGCCGTCGAAGGGCGTTTCCGTCGTGACGTTCAGCCGGGTCTGGCGGGCGTTGAAGCCGAAGGCGCCGTCCTTCTCCCGCGTGCCGTCGAGCGCCATGCTGTCCGGCGTCACCACCGAGCCCATGGACGGCCCCATGTCATAGGTGCCGTCGAGCTTGACATAGCCGCCGATCTTGACCGACGTGCTGGTCCCTGGAATGCGGAACGAGCCGGGCATGGATCCCTTCAGATCCGCCTCGGTCAGGGCATCGCCCTGCTTCTTCTCGACCTCGGTCTGGCGCGCCTGGATGTCGTTCAGCTGGCGCTGCAATTGCTCGATCTGCTGCTTCAGCGCGTCGATCTCGGTGCCCGCCATGGCGATCCCCGGAACGCCGACGGTTGCGGCAAGCGCGCCCGACATCAACAAACCCCTGCCCCTGCTCTTCAACATGGCTTTTTCCTCTCTGCTGGTTTTTGGCAAAGTGCCGCCCTTCCCGCGGTGAATTCACCGCGAGTTTTTTCCGGTCCGGTCGCGCCGGATTCGGTTACGCCATTACGGATTTATCTCGTGTGCGACGCTTCACGCGCCTCGCGGGCATGGCTTCATGTCGTTTCCCCCAGCGCACCATTACCGGTGTCGTCGTTACGGTCGCCCGCTCCCCGCGGGCTTATTAATATGTATTCTTATTTTACGTATACTGTCAATTATCGCGATGAGAGAAAGGCCATGCCGGCGTAACCTTTCCGCCGGCATGGCCCCGGGATCAGCCGACCATGGTCAACCCGCCGGAGACAGAAAGGACCTGGCCCGTTACGAAGCCCGCGGCATCGCTGGCGAAATAGGCGATGGCGCCCGGCAGGTCGCTCGGCTGGCCGATGCGGCCAAGCGGGATCGAGCGGCGGAAGGCTTCCATCAGCTTCTCGGGGTTGCCGGCGCCTTCCTTGTATTCGGCGAAGAGCGCGGTGTCGGTCGGCCCCGGGCAGACGACGTTGAAGGTGATCTGGTCGCGGGCGTGTTCGCGCGCCATGGTCTTCGAGAAGGCGACCAGCGCCGCCTTGCAGGCGGCATAGACCGCCTCGCCAGAGGAGCCGACGCGGGCGGCGTCCGAGGCGATGTTGATCACCCGGCCGCGCTTGCGCGCCGCCATCAGCGGCACGATCACATGATGCATGTGCAGCGCGCCGGTCAGGTTGATGGCGATGAGCTTTTCCCACTGGTCGGGCGTCGTCTTCAGGAAGGGACGGAAGACATCCCAGCCGGCGTTGTTCACCAGAACCTCGATCGGGCCGAGGCTGTCCTCGGTGGCCGCCACCGCCGCCTCGACCTGGGCGCGATCGGTGATGTCACAGGCGAAGGCCTTGGCGATGCCGCCGGCGGCGGTGATCGTCGCGGCCACGGTCTCGGCCGCCTCGAGATTGCGGTCGAAGACCGCGACCCTGGCGCCGAGCGCGGCGAAATGGGCGACGGTCGCCGATCCGATGCCGCCGGCGCCGCCGGTGATGATGATGGTCTTGCCGCTGAAGTCGCTCATCGCGTTACCTCTATACTGTTCGGAAATGTTGCTGTATTCGAGCCTTGCTATAGAGTGGATATGGCAAGGTATTGATTTGAAACGGGGCCGATTGGATGACCAGGAGCAAGACGGCTGTGGCCACGAGCGACCAGATCGACCAGGCGAATTTCGATATTTCGAACCGCCTCTATTTCCGGCTCTACCAGGCCTCGAACCTGCTGCACAAAAACGGCACCCGCTTCATGTCGGAATTCGGCACCACGACCCAGCAATGGGGCGTGCTCGGCGCGCTGTCCCGCCCCCGCGTCCACGAGGCCGGCATGACGGTCAAGGAACTGCTGGAGTTTCTCGCCGTCAGCCGCCAGAACCTGACCCCGGTGATCGACCGGCTGGAGGCGCGCGGCTGGATCGAGCGGGTGAAGGACCCGGCCGACGGCCGCAGCCGGCGCATCCGCATGACCGTGCCGGGCGACGCCATCTGGGCGCGGATGCTGGTCAGGATCGACGAGTTCTACAACCGCTCCCTCGCCGGCTTCAGCGCCGAGGAAAAGCTGATGCTCTATCGGCTGCTGGACCGGCTGAAGGCGGGCCTGGGGGAGGTCTAGGGTCATCGCCGTTCAGGCCCCGGGCGTGGCGGCGATTTCGCGCAGGCGGAATTTCTGGATCTTGCCGCTCGGCGTGCGGGGCAATTCGTCGACGATCTCCAGCCGCTCCGGGAAATATTGCTGCGCCATCTTCTGCTCGCGCAGGTAGGCGATCATCTCATCGAAGCCGAGGCTGGCGCCTTCGCGCAGGATGACGAAGGCGCAGGCCCTCTCGCCCAGGCGATTGTCGGGATAGCCGACGATGGCGACGGCCGAGACCGCGGGATGCTTGAACAGCAATTCCTCGACCTCGACCACCGGGATATTCTCGCCGCCGCGCACGATGATGTCCTTGGAGCGACCGGCGATGCGGATGTAGCCGTCGGCATCCATGCGGGCGATATCGCCGGTGTCGAACCAGCCCTCGGCCGACTGGCCGGGCAGATCGGGCCGCTTCATGTAGCCGACGAAATTGGAACAGCCGCGAACCTGCAGCATCCCCTCCTCACCCGGGGCGAGGGCCGTGCCGGCGATGTCGACCACCCGCACCTCCATGCCCGTCAGGGCGACGCCATCGGTCGAGGTGGTCTTGTCCTCGGGATCCTCGGGCTTCGTCGTGGTGACGGCGCCGTTTTCCGACATGCCCCAGGCGGAAATCACGGGGGCGCCCAGCGCGACGCGGGCCCGGGCGACGAGGGCGCGCGGGATGGGCGCACCCGCGGAGACGAAAACGGCGAGCGTCGGCGTCCCCTGCCCCGTGGCTTCCACATGGCCGGTCAGGTCATTGAGGAAGGGGGTCGCCCCCATGGTGAATGTCGCCTGTTCCTCGGTGATCTGGCGGGCCATTTCAGGCGCCGCGAAAATATCCTGAAGGACGGCGGTCGCCCCCAGCATCACCGGCAGCACGAGGCCATACATGAAGCCCAGCTGATGGGCCATGGGCGACGGCATGTGAATGACGTCGTCGCGGCCAAGATGCAGCCTCTCGGCGAAGGGCACGAGGTTGGACAGCATGGTGTTGGAGGTATGCATCACCCCCTTGGGCTCGCCCGTCGTGCCGCTGGTATAGAGAAGCTGGATGACATCATCGGCCGCGAGCGGATAGGGCTTCAGCGATGCCCGTCCGGCCTCGCCCGCCTTCGGCTCCAGCAGACGCTCGAAAGCCTTGTCCCCCGTGCCACCGGCGATGAAGACATGAGCGAGCCCCGGCAGGCGCGCCTGGACATCCGCGGCGAGGGCCGGATAGTCGAAGCCCCGGAAGCGATGCGGCACCACCAGGACCCTGGATTCGGCAAGGCCGAGCATGAAGGTCAATTCCCGCTCGCGGAAAATGACCATCAGCGGATTGCTGATCGCGCCCAGCTTCAGGCAGGCGAGGTGAAGGACGGTGAATTCCCACCAGTTGGGCAGCTGGAACGACACGACATCGCCGCGCCCGACGCCGCAGTCCCGCAAGGACAGGGCGACGAGATCGGAGCGCCGGTCGAGTTCCGCGAAGCTGAGACGGCAGGCCTCGCCGCTTTCGGACCGGGTGGCGACCAGCGCCGTCTTGTCCGGCGTCTCCGCCACCACGCGCCTCAGGTGATCGAGCAGCGTCAGGTCACGCCAGTAGCCCTTCGCCACCATTTCGCCGCGCCGATAGGCCGTGCTGCCGTAAGCGGTCATGTTTCCGTCTCCCTGGTCGGCCGGTCGGCTTCGCTGCCGGCCCTGTCGTTGTTCCACCGCCTTCAGGCGGCGGCGCGAAGTGCCTCGCGGGCAATGATCAGCTTCATGATCTGGGCGGTGCCGTCGCCGATCTGGAGGCCGAGCACGTCGCGCAGGCGCTGTTCGAACGGCAGTTCGTTGCTGTAGCCGGCATGACCGTGCATCAGCAGGCACTGATGCACCACCTCGAAGGCGAGCTTGGGCGCCCACCATTTGCACATCGCCGCCTCGCGGGTATGGGGGGCGCCGGCATCCTTGGCCGCCAGCGTCTGGTAGCAGAGCAGGCGGGCGGCCTCGACCATGGTCTCCGCCTCGGCGAGGGGGAAGGTCACGCCCTGGTTGTCGGACAGCGGCTTGCCGAAGGCTTTCCGCTCCTGCACGTATTTCCAGGTCTCGGCCAGGCTGACCCGGGCGATCGCCAGGCATTGCAGGCCGATGAGGGCGCGGCTGAAGTCGAAGCCCTGCATCACCTGGACAAAGCCCATGCCCTCGTCGCCGAGACGGGCGGAGGCTTTCACGCGGACGCCGTCGAAGAAGATCGAGCCGCGCCCGATCGCCAGCTGGCCAAGGTCGTGGAAGCGGGTCCGGCTGATCCCCGGCGCGTGAAGGTCGACGAGGAAGGCGGAAATGCCGCGCGCCTTCTGTGCATCGGTGCCCGTGCGGGCGAAGACGACGGCATAATCCGACTGGTCGGCCATGGAGATCGAGGTCTTCTCGCCGGTCAGGACGTAATCATCGCCATCGCGAACGGCCTTGAGGCGGAGCGCGCCGGCATCCGAGCCGCCCTGGGGCTCGGTCAGGGCGAGCGCCACGATGGACTGGCCGGAGCAGATCTTGGGCAGGACCTCGGCGGCGATGGCGGGCGCGGCGTAACGCGCCAGGATCATGCCGCAGAGCGAGCCGAGCAACTGGATGTAGCCGGTGTTGAAATCCCCTTCCGAGATCGCCTCGAGAATGATGCCCGAGGTGACATGGGAGACGCCGAGACCGCCGTATTCCGAGGGAAACTCGGCGCCGATCAGACCAAGCTCGCCCATCGCCTTCCGCACGTCGAGGGGGACGATGCCTTCCTGCTCGAAGCGACGCGAGGCCGGCGCCAGGACATCGCGGGCGAAGCGCAGGGCAGTCTCGCGAAAGCTCGCCTGTTCCTCGGTGAAGCCGCAGGGAAGACCGCTGCCGGCGGCATGGCTGGTGCTGCTCATCTCGTTACCTCGCCCGGGCGCGAATCGTGTCGCGGCCGATTTTCAGACGCTGGATTTCCGACGTGCCCTCGTAGATCCGATAAAGGCGGACATCGCGGTAGTGGCGCTCGGCCGGATAGTCGGCGATGTAACCCGCGCCGCCATGGATCTGGACATTGCGGTCGGCGACCCGGCCGACCATCTCGGAGGCGAAGAGCTTGCAGCATGACGCCTCGATGCCGACGTCGCGCCCGGCATCCTTGGCCCGCGCGGTTTCCAGCACCATGGCGCGGGAGGCCAGCGCCTCGGTCCGGCTGTCGGCGATCATCGCCTGGATCAGCTGATATTCCGCGATCGCCTTGCCGAATTGCTTGCGACCCGCCGCATAGTCGACGGATTCGTCGAGGATCCGCTCGGCGAAGCCGGTGCAGGCGGCGGCGATGCCGAGACGGCCGCGGTCCAGCACCTTCATCGCGGTATGGAAGCCCCGGCCCTCGATGCCGCCGATGATGTTTTCCGCCGGCACCCGGCATTCGTCGAAGATCACGTCGGCGACGTGGGAGCCTTTCTGCCCCATCTTCACCTCGGGCTTGCCGATGGAAAGGCCCGGCGTGCCGGCTTCGACGATGAAGGCGGAAACGCCCGAGGCACCGGGCTTTCCGGCGTCGGTGCGCGCCATCACGGTGAAGACGCCGGCACGGGGCGCATTGGTGATGAACCGCTTGGTGCCGTTCAGGACATAGACATCGCCCTCGCGCCGGGCGCGGGTCTGGACCGCGCCCGCGTCCGAGCCGACGTTCGGCTCGGTCAGGGCGAAGGAGCCGATCAATTCGCCGGTGGCGATGCGCGGCAGATATTTCGTCTTCTGATCGGGCGTGCCGTCGATCGAAATGCCCTGCGAGCCGATGCCGACATTGGTCGCCGCCAGCGAGCGAAAGGCGGGCGAGGCCCGGCCCAGCTCGAACATGACGAGGACTTCCTCTTCCATGGTGAGGCCGAGGCCGCCGAATTCCTCGGGCACGGAGAGGCCGAACAGGCCAAGGTCGCGCATCCCTTCGACGATCGCCGGATCGATCGCGTCCGCCTCCGCCACATGGGCTTCGGCGGGGATCAGCCTTTCATCGACGAAGCGACGCACCGCCGAGGTGATCGCCTCCAGGTCGTTTTTGTATAAAGGCATTGATATTCCTCCTGAGCGCAATCTACGCACCCGGAATTTAATGTCAATGCCTTGCTATAAATACCGGCGCGCGCCGCCTCAGCGGAAGATCAGCGACAGGCTCGCCTCGAACAGGGCGCCGATGTCGACGGGATGCTGCGGCGCGATCACGCCATTGTTGACCATGCCGACCCAGAGCGGCGCGAGCAGCAGGTGGGGATGGCGCGCCAGGATCTCGCCCCCCGCCTCGCCCCGTTTCACGGCGCGCGCAGCATGAAGACGAATGTGCTCGATCAGCGGCAGGAACACGTCCTGCCGGTAGACTTCGGCCAGCACCGGGATCCTTGCCCCTTCCGCCAGGATCAGGCGGGCGACGGCGGCGCGGCCACCGCTTTCGATCCGGCGCATGACCGGAACCAGCGTGCGGCGAAAATAGTCGGCGACGGTTTCGTCCGGCCCGATTTCCTGTTCCTCCGCCTCCCTCAGCGGGTTGGTGACGATGTCGCGGACGATGCCCGCGAACAGCGCCTCCTTGGTCGGGAAATAAAGATAGATGGTGCCCTTGGCGATGCCGGCGCGGCGGGCAACGCCGGCCATGGTCGAAGCCGAATATCCCCGCTCGAGGAACTCCGCCATGGCCGCCTCGACGATGGCCGCCCTCGTCCGCGCGGTCTTTTCCGGGCTGGGTCCCCGGCGCCGGGCCGGGCTCGCCCCCGCCCCCTTCCCGCTCTCGCCCGTCATTCCGAACCTCCATTCATGCATGGCGGCATACCACGCCATCATTTGATCTAAAATGACCGAACGGTCATTTTAGATGCGGAATCACCGCCCACCAGCGGCCGGAGGCCATGATGGTATCAATCCCGCCCGAATCCCGCGCGTCATCCCGACCGCGCTGGCTCTCCTTCGTGTTCGTCGCCCTTGCCCTTGTCGCCGGGACAATGGGCGCGACCATGCCAAGCCCGCTTTATCCCCTGTACGAGGAAGCCTGGCGCCTCTCTCCCAGCGACATCACCGTCATCTATGTCGCTTACATGATCGGCGTGGTGGCGACCTTTCTTTTCCTTGGCCGGATGTCATCCCGTTTCGGCGCCCTCCCCGTGCTGAAGGCCGGCCTCGCGGTCATTCTGGTCGGCCTTGCCCTTTCGGCGGTCGCGGCGAGCCCCGCCATGCTGATCCTCGCTCGCGCCGTCATCGGCGTCGCCTCCGGCCTGATCACCAGCGCTGCGACCCTCGGCCTCGTCGAGACCGAGCCGGCGGGGCCACGGCGGATGGCCTCCATCACCGCTTCTTCGGTAACCATGGCGGGCTTTGGTCTTGGCCCCTTCGCGACCGGCCTCGTCGGCCAGTTCGCGCCGGCACCGCTGATGACGCCCTATGGGGTCGTCTTCGTCCTGGCACTGCTCATCCTCGCGGGTCTTCTCGTCTTCGTCCGGGACACCCGGCCGGCCGTCCCGCGCGCGGGTTTCTCGCTGATGCCACGGCTTGTGCTGCCACGACGGCGCGGCCTGTTTCTCGTCGCGGCCTTCTCGGTCTTCACGGCTTACTCGCTGTTCAGCCTGATCGCCTCCCTGGCCCCGTCCTTCGTCACCGGCGTCCTGCCCTGGCATGGCCCGGCGGTCAGCGGCACGCTGGTCGCCGCCGTTCTCTTCTGCTCCGCCTCGGTCCAGTTGCCCGCTCGTGGACTCGATACCGCCAGGGGCCTGACCATCGCGCTCGGCCTGATGGCGCTCGGGGTCTTGTGCCTTGGCATCGCCGGTGCCACCGGCTCGATCATCGCCTTCGGTCTCGCCGATATCGTGATCGGCATGGGCCATGGCCTCGCCTTCATGTCGGGCCTTGGCTTCGTCAACCGTCTCGGCCAGGAAGAAGGCGAGCACGCCGGTTTCCTGGCCAGCTTCCTGACCATTGGCTATCTCGGGACCATCGCCCCCATCCTCGGCGTCGGCTTCCTCGCCGACCATGTCGGGCTTCCGAATGCCATCGTCGCCTATTGCGCGAGCGCGGCCGCCCTCTGCCTGGTGCTGCTGGCGGCCTGCCGCCATTTCAGCCGCCCGACAGGAAGGCAGGCCGGGTCAAATGCCGAGGCCGTTCCGTAACCGGCCACGGAACGTGCCCACCGCCACCGCCAGGTGTCCGGGCTATTCCTGCCCGCTTCCGGACGTGGCGGCGAACACCGGACGGGTGCCGCGTCCGTGCCCCATCGGGCGGCCGCAGGCGCAGCCGAAACCCTGTAGGGGCGAAGGCAGCGGTCTTTCCGGGGCTGTTCCCCCGCCTTCCGGCGACGCGGTCTGGCCACCCGCCATGGCGAGGCGGGCGGCGCGGATCGATCGAGCGACCAGCATGGCCCTGGTCTGGAAGTCACACATCCGCGCCGTCCCCGTTCATGCCTACTTCAGAACGATGGGATTGACCGGCGAGCCGGTGCCGTTCACCACCTTCAACGGCGCGGCGGCATAAAGGAAATCCCACTGGCCATCGGCCGAACAGTCGTCGGAGAGTTTCCTGAGGTCACAGATCTCGGTGAAGGTAACCCCGAGATTCCGCATCAGCGCGCAGTGCAGCGGCAGGGCGACGCCGCTGACCGGATCGACGGTGACCTCGTTCGCGATCGTATCGGTCACGAGGTTGGGGATCTCCATGGCGCGGAACCATTCGACCAGGGCCGGCGAATAGGTCAGGCCGGGCTCGATGAAGCCGTCGTAGAACTCCTCCTTGCCGTCGCGGAAATAGGTCTCGATCCAGCCGGTGCGGATGACCAGGATGGAGCGCGGGCTGATCTCCACGCCCTGGCGCGCCGCCGCCGCCATCAGGTCCTCGTGATCGAAGGTCTCGCCCTTCTCGAGGTTTTCCTTGCCGCGATGCTTGGCCATGTCGATCAGCACGCCCCGGCCGACCACGCCACGCTCCGCGATCGGCAGCACGCTGGCCTTGGCCATGCCGCCGATCGTGCTCTGGGCGTCATAGCCATTGTAAAGCTGACCGTCGTACCAGACGTGACCCAGCGCGTCATATTGGGTCGAGCCCTGTAGGAAGGCCGACATCGCATCGTCCGCGTAGTGAATGCCACCGGGGAAGCTCGGCCCCTTGCCCACGGTCCAATAGCCTTCGTCGAGGATCTGGTAACGCTCCGCGCCCCGCCGGCCCGGCCACACCGGATCACCCACCGGATTGCCCATGGGAACCTGCAGGGTGAAGACCTTGCCGGCACGGACGAGGCCGACCGCCCGCAGCACTTCCGCCGGACCAAGGTAGTTCAGCGCGCCCAGTTCGTCGTTCGGGCCCCATTTGCCCCAGTTCTTCGGTGCGTCGCGCAGCAGGTCGCCGACATAGGGCGCTTCTTTCGTCATGTTTCTCTCCCGGTTTTCTGTTTTGGGTTGCTGGCGATTCAGGCCCGTGGCCGATCGCGCAATTCGCGGCGCAGGATCTTGCCGGTCACGGTCTTCGGCAATTCGTCGAGCACTTCGACGAATCGCGGATATTTGTAGGCGGCGAGACGTTCCTTGCAGAAGGCGATCAACTCGTCCGGCTGGGCACCCTGCCCGGGGCGCAGGCTGACGAAAGCCTTCACCGTCTCGCCCCGATAGGGATCGAGAACGCCGATAACGGCCGCCTCGCGCACCGCCGGATGCTCGTAGAGCACGTCCTCGACCTCGCGCGGCCAGACCTTGTAACCGGCGGCATTGATCTGGTCCTTCTTGCGGTCGACGATATAGAACCAGCCCTCGGCATCCATGTAACCGACATCGCCCGTATGAAGCGCGCCGTTCGGGATGGCATGGGCGGTCTCCTCCGGCTTGTTCCAATAGCCGGCGATCACCTGGGGGCCGCTGGTCACGATCTCCCCCACCTCGCCCACCGGCAGCTCCTGTCCGTCTTCGCCGACGATGCGCACGATCGTGTCGAACACGGGCACGCCCACCGACAATGCGCCCGAGGCGGCATCGACCGGCGCCTCCACCCCGAGGGGCACGAAATGCGACGGCGAGGTGGTCTCGGTCAGGCCGTAGACATTGTGGATGTAATGGCCGAACACGGTCTCGAAGGCGCGGGTGATCGAGGGCGGGATAGGCGCCCCGCCGGAAGCGATCTTGCGAAGCGAGCGAAAGTCCGCCTTCGGTGCGTCCTTGTGGTTCATCAGGGCGATGAAGGCGGTGATGGCGCCCACGGTGAAACTCGGCCGTTCCGTGCCGATCGTGTCGAGAACGACCGAGGGCTCGAAGCGGTACATGAGCACGAGGGGGGCGGCGAGCAGCAGGCTGAGGGCGACATGGCCGATCAGCCCGGTGATATGGAAGAGCGGCGCTATGCCCAGCACCACGTCGTCCGAGGTCAGGCCGCACCAGTCGCGATAGGTCTGGGCGTTGAAGACGACGTTGCCATGGGTGTTCATCGCCCCCTTGGGCGCCCCGGTGGTGCCCGAAGTATAGGTGAGGACGGCTGTCTCTCCGGGCCCGAAATTAACCGGCGGCACCGGCCGGCCGCGATAGGCCACCAGCAGTTCGTCCAGGGCCTCCGTCCCCTCGAAATGCGCGCGGGTGATGCCGGCGAAAAGCCGGGCGTCGTCATGCGCGCGGTATTCGAGTTCGGAGGTGGTGATAATGGTCCTGACATCCGTGCGCGGCACCACGCCCGCGGCGACATCGCGGTAGAGCCCCTCGAGGCAGAGCAGTACCGCGGCGCCCGAATCCTTGAGCAGCAGTTCGAGCTCGCGCTGGCGGTTCATCGGGTTGATGGAAACGGCGATGCCCCCCGCCTTCCAGGTCCCGACGAGGCCGATGACGAATTGCGGGACATTCTGGAGATAGAGCGCGACCCGCTCACCGCGCTTGAAGCCCCGATCCAGCAGGGCGGCGGCGAAGGCATCCGACAGCGCGCCCAACTCGCGATAGGTGATGCGGCCACCGAAATAGCGGAGGGCGTCACCCTCCGGATTGCGCCCGGCCGAAGCCCGGAACATGGCGAGGGCGTCGCCGTATTCCGCCGTGAGCCCGGCGGGCTGCCCTTCGGGATAACGGGCCAGCCAAGGCTTCGTCTCGTAGACACTCATTCCCTCACCTCTCACCAGAAGAACCATGGCGAGAGATGCGAGGAACATGGAATAAAAGCCACGCCCCGTCCTCTCCCCGGTCTCGTTATCGGAAGACGGCTGTTCGCCGCGTTCCTCTTTGTTCTGGGAGGATGCTTCGTCTTTCCTAATGGGACGGGAACAGGATTTTCGGCACTGGGCTCGGGTTCATGTTTGAAACGCTATGCTCGGGCGCGAATTCCTATAGTGAACCGCGTCAGCCCGCCCGCCGGAAGGCGCTGGGAGAACGGCCCACGACGCGCTGGAACACGGCGCCGAACTGGCTTGCTCCGCCGAAGCCGCAGGCGGCGGCGATCGCCGCGATCGGCATCTCGCCTTCGAGCAGCAGGGTCCGCGCCCGGGCGATCCGCTGGTTCAGGACATATTGATAGGGAGCGAGGCCGTAGCTCTCGCGAAAGGCCCGGCCGAAATGACCAACGGAAAGGCCGGCGAGGGCGGCCATGTCCTCGACCCTGATCCGCTGCCCGAGAGCGGTGCGGACGAAGTCCTCGATGCGGCGGCGCGTGGCGGGCGCGAGACCGGCGGTCTGTTCCGGGACAGGGCTTGTCTCGCCATATTTGGCCTGAAAATAGGCCTGGGTCGATTCGAGCAGCGATGGCAATGCCGGGGCGGCGGTCGACCCCTCGCGCAGGACCATGGCGATCGTCGTCGCGTAGTGCCACAGGACTGGATCACGGAAGGGCGTGGTCACATCCGCGAGGCGGTCGCCGGCGAGATTGAATTCCGGGCCGAGATAGATCTGCAACATCTCGAAATTGCCCGTGAAGCGCCAATCGCATTCGAAGCCGGGCTCCAGCAGGACGGTGGTGCCGCGCGCCGCGCCGCGCCAGACCGAACGGCCCCGGACGATCTGTTCCAGGGTCGAATCGCCCTGAAGGGAAATCGCCAGGAAACGCCGCCGATGCCCCTCGAACACGCGAAGGCGCGGCGTCTGGCGCCACAGGGCAACGCTCGGCCCGGGCCGGTCGGCCGGCTGCAGGCGCGCCACCGGGGACGTATCGGCGAAGCGCTTCACCGCGTCGACGGTCTGCTCCAGGTCGATATCGATGGTCATGCGGCCCCACCTCCCATGCGCGGGCCGCCTTCCGGCGGGCGGCGGATCGAGCCCTGTCCCGCGTTCTTCTTGGTTTGCCGGCAAGACTAATGCGCGGCCTGGGTCGACGCCAGCGTCATCACCCGGATCGCGCAGGGAAGCACTTGATGGATTCGCGCGAAACTCTAGGGATTCGCGCGCGAGCTGGATGAAGACCGTCCTGAAGCCGGGGGTGACGAACAGCGGGCGATCCCGCATCGCAATGCCGGATGTTTGTGCGGGCCGGCCATCACCTCAAGAAGCCGATCAGGCGGGCACGGGCCGGCGGTGTCCCCACAGGCGCGGCCATCGACCTCCTCCCGCGCGACCGACATCCAACTCACACCCGCTCAGGTGCTTTTAATGCACTGATGTCATTCCGCCATGGGCGCCTCAGCGGCGACGCCAGCGTTGTGTCCGCTCCAGCAGGATGCCGGCCGCCAGCCCGTAGACCGTGCGCACGGCCGCCGTTGTCACGAAGATCATCATGGCCATGGCCGCCGCCGGCGCCACGTCCCCGGCGTCGTCCATGTTGAGGACGGCGACGGAAGCCAGCGTCGTATCCGGCGAATAGAGGAACACGACGGCGGAGACCGTCGTCATGGCGTTCACGAAGAAATAGGCGCCGACCTCGAGGATCGCCGGCAATGAAACTGGAACGGTCACACGCAGGAACGTGAGCCACACCGGAACCTTCAGCGACGCGGAAACCGCCTCGAATTCACCGTCGATCTGTTTCAGGGCGGTGACCGCCGTCAGGTGGGACACGGAATAGAAATGGCTGATCGTGCACATGACGAGGATCGCGAGCGTGCCGTAGAGCCCTCCCAGCGGATTGCCCGGTGCGTTGAAGAAGAAGATATAGCCTAGGCCAAGGACGATACCGGGAACCGCCAGCGGCAACAGGGCCAGCAGATGCACGGTGGTGCGCAGCGCCCCCCAGCCCCGGGTCTTTTCACAGGCCCATGCGCCGGCGAAGACGATGATCGTGCCGAAAAGCGCCGTAAGGCAGGCCATGCGGAGGGAATTGCCGTAACTCTCCCAGCCCCCGCCATCCATCATGTCGAAATCGTAATTGCGCAATGACAGCGACAGATCGTAAGGCCACAGTTTCGCCAGCGAGGCAAAGGCCGCCATGCCGAGCAGGCCGAGAACGAGCGCAGAGACGATGACGCAGAAGGCGAAATAGGCGAGGTCGACCGGCCGGTTGGGCCTCGGCGCCAGGGGCACGGCCCGCGCCGACAATTGCGCCGCCTGCCGGCGCTGGACGATCCGGTCCACGACGAACGCCAGCACAGCCGGCAGCAGCAGGACCAGCCCCACCACGGCCCCCATCTCGAATTTCTGCTGCCCGACCACCTGCTTGTAAACGTCCGTCGCCATGACGTTGTACTGGCCACCGATCACCTTGGGGACGCCGAAATCGGTCATGACCAGGGTGAAGACCACGAAAATCGCGCTGATGATGCCGTAGCGCGCGCCGGGCAGGGTCACGGTGAGGAAGCGGCGCAGGGGGCCCGCGCCCAGGGCCTCGGCCGCCTCGTAGAGGCGGGCATCCGCCGTCGACAAGGCCGTCACCATGATGATCAGAGCATGGGGGAAGGTCCAGAAGACCTCGCCGATGATGATACCGATGGGGCCGTAGATGGTCTCGCCCATCAACAACGACGTGAGCACGCCCTTGTTGCCGAAAAGATAGACCAGACTGATGGCCGGCAGCAGTGACGGCGCGAGGATGGGAACCTGGGCGATCATGCGGAACAGTCCGCGTCCCGGCACGCAGGTCCGCGTCAGGGCATAGGCGTAGAAGAAGGCGAGAGTGACGCAGATCACCGTGGAAACAATGGTGATGAACAGGCTGTTGGTGATCGACGACGAGAGGGCGGGAGAGTCGACATAGGCCACGAAATTCCGCAAGCCCACGAAATTTCCATCCCTGTCCTCAAGACTTTTAGAAAGTAACGACCAGAGTGGCAGCGCCACCCCGACCAGCAAGCCGATAGCGGTCAGCGCGAGGATCCCCCGCTGCACCCATTCGTCGGCTGCCGCCTTCTGCCTCACCCGCGGCCCGGCCAGCACATAGTTGCTCATCGCGCGATCTCCGGCCGCGGGGTCCTGGTCGGGCCGAAGACGCGGATCCGGGCCGGCGGCAGTTGCACCGGGATGCGCATTCCCGGGGCTATGCCCTGGTCCCGCACGACATTCATCGGCAGCTCGGCGGAAACATTCAGATGAGTGCCGGGGACATGCAGCGTGGTCGAGAAATGATTGCCGACATATTCCATGACCCCGACATCGACCTCGAAACTGTTGGGGGCACCATCGGTTCCATGCAGCAGGACGTCTTCCGGCCGCAGGCACAGGGTCACGGCGTTTCCGACGGCGAAGCTCGACTGGGTCTGCACGCTCAGCCGGGTCCCCGCCACCTCCACGGTGCCGGTGTCGACGAGTCGCCCTTCGAGACAGTTGATCTTGCCGATGAAGTCGGCGACGAACAGCGTCTCGGGCTTGCTGTAGATTTCAAGCGGCGTGCCCACCTGATCGATGACACCCGTGTTCATGACCACGATCCGGTCGGCCATGGTCAGGGCTTCCTCCTGATCATGGGTCACCATGATCGTCGTGATCCCGAGCCGGCGCTGCAGGTCGCGGATCTCGCCGCGCAGCCGCGCCCTGACCCGCGCATCGAGCGCCGACAAAGGCTCGTCCAGCAACAGAAGACCCGGGGACGGGGCGAGCGCCCTCGCCAGGGCGACACGCTGCTGCTGACCGCCCGACAGTTGCGCCGGGTATTTCTTCAGCTGATCGGCCAGCCCAACGGTTTCAAGCAGGGATTCCACCCGCTCGGCGATCGCCTTGCGGTTCATGTCCCGACCTCGGAGGCCATAGGCGACATTGGCGGCGATGGTGAGATTGGGAAACAGGGCATAGGACTGGAACACGATGCCGAAGTCGCGCTGCCCCGGCGGCAGGGCTGACACGTCCCGACCCGCCTGAAGTATCGTGCCCGTCGTCTGGGGATCGAGGCCCGATATGGCGCGCAGAAGGGTCGTCTTGCCGCAACCGGACGGCCCGAGGAAGGAAATGAACTCACCCCGGCGCACCGTCAGCGATACGTCGCGCAAGGCCTGGAAGTCGCCGAAGTGCTTCGAGACATTTCGAACTACAAGATAATCGTCGGTCATCGTCTCTCTCCCGCCTTCGGACGGAATGCAAACGGCCGTGCCAAACCGGCACGGCCGTTTCTCTATCCACCGGGGATCGGAAATTACTTCTTGGGTTCCGACTTGCCGTCGTAACGCTTGGTCCATTCCGTCAGGATGCGTTCGCGGTTCGAGGCGGCGAAGTTGAAGTCGTTGTCGATCAGCATCTCGCCCAGATTGGCCGGGACATAATCGAGCTTGCCGGCGACGCCATCGATCGCGGTCATGGCATAGCTGGCGGCGTAAAGCTCGTTCGCCTGGCGGGACGCCGCCCAGTCGGCCAGTTTCTTGGCCGCCTCGGGGTGCTTGGTGGTCGACAGGATCGCCGTCGCCTCCAGGTCCCAGCCCAGGCCTTCCTTCGGGAAGATCACTTCGATCGGCGCGCCGCCGGCCTTGGTCTTGGCCGCGCGATATTCGAACGAAATGCCGATGGCATATTCACCGGCGCCGGCCTGCTTGCAGGGCTTGGAGCCCGAATGGGTATAGGCGGCCACATTCTCGTGCAGCTTGTCCATGAAGGCCCAGGCCTTCTCCTCGCCCATCAGCTGAAGCCAGGCGGAAACCATGAGATAGCCGGTGCCCGACGAGGCGGGGTTCGGCATGGTGATCACGCCCTTGTATTCCGGCTTCGTCAGGTCTTCCCAGGACGTCGGCGCGGTGAGGTTCTTCGCGCCGCCCTCGACGGTGTTGTAGCAGATCGCCGACGACCAGACGTCCATGCCGACCCAGGTCGGCGGATTGCGCGTGTCGCGGAACTTCGGATTGATGGCGTCGAGACCGGCCGGGGCGTAGGCCATCAGCATTTTCTGGGCATCGAGGAGCATCAGCGACGTGGCTGCCAAACCCCAGACGGCGTCGGCCTGCGGATTGGCTTTCTCGGCCAGGAGCTTGGCGGTGATGATGCCGGTCGAATCACGCACGAAGCGCACATCGATGTCCGGATTGTCCTTTTCGAAGGCCTGCTCATAGGCCTTGAGCTGGTCGGCCTCAAGTGCTGTATAGACCACGATTTCGGTCGCGGCCATGGCCGACGTCGCGGAGAAGGCAACCAGTGCCCCGGCGGCAAGCGCTTTGAAATTCATGTCGATCCCCTTTCAAGATGGGGAAGGCCTAACATGCATGTTTTGCAGTCTCGTGACGTTCTCTCACGCCTCGAGCCCGCCGGATCTCTGGAATCCACCTTCCAATGCCAGGGAGCATCTCCTTGCCCAACGCCGACACCCGGAACCTCGACCTGGACAGTTTCCAGCCCATCGATCGCGTCAAGCTGCTGTCGCCGCAGCCGACGACCCACCCGCCACGCATCCTCCTGCTCCATGGCTCCTTGCGGGCGCGGTCGTTCAGCCGGCTGGTCTGCGAGGAGGCGGGCCGCATCCTCGAGGCCTTCGGCGCCGAGACCCGGCTGTTCAATCCGTCCGGCCTGCCGCTGCCCGACGATGCCGACCCTTCCCACCCGAAGGTCCGGGAATTGCGTGATCTGGTCGCCTGGTCGGAGGGGATGGTCTGGTGCTCGCCCGAGCGGCACGGTGCCATGACCGGCATCATGAAGGCGCAGATCGACTGGATCCCCCTGTCGGATGGCGCCTTGCGCCCGACCCAGGGCAAGACGCTGGCGGTGATGCAGGTCTGCGGCGGATCGCAATCGTTCAACGCCGTCAACCAGTTGCGAATCCTGGGGCGCTGGATGCGCCTGATCACCATTCCCAACCAGTCCTCGGTCGCCAGGGCCTTCGCCGAATTCGGCGAGGACGACCGGATGAAACCCTCGCCCTATTACGACCGCATCGTCGACGTGATGGAGGAACTGGTGAAATTCACCCTGCTGACCCGGGATCGCGCCGACTATCTGACCGATCGCTACAGCGAGCGGCGAGAGAGTGCCGAAGCCCTGTCGCGCAGGGTGAATCAGCGGTCGATCTGACGCTGCCGGGCCAAATCGTCGTCATTTCCCGAAACGCCGCGATGACCGTCACGAAACCGACATTGACGTGGGATAGCTGAATCACCGTCGGAGCGTCGTCGCGGTCGGAGGGTTTGCCATGCGTGTCGGGATCAACGGACTGGGGCGGATCGGCCGGTTGGCGCTGCGGGCGGCGATGGGTGGCGCGGAGCGCCCGGCGGACGACCCGCGTGGCGGCAATCGCCTCGACATCGTGCATCTGAACGAAATCAAGGGCGGCGCCGGCGTGATCGCCCATCTGCTGGAATTCGACAGCGTTCAGGGCCGCTGGCGTACCCCGATCGCGGCCCTGGACGCTGGCCTGTCGATCGCCGGCAAGGCCATGGGCGTCAGCGCCCATGCGGCCCCCGGCGAGATTCCCTGGGGCGACCTCGGCGTCGATCTCATCCTCGAATGCACGGGCAAATTCCTGAGCCCCGACAGCCTGCGCGGTCATCTCGATCGCGGCGCGAAGCGGGTGATCGTCGCCGCGCCGGTGAAATTCCCCGACGTGCTGAACATCGTCGTCGGGGTCAACGATCATCTCTACGATCCGGCCCTGCATCCGATCGTCACCGCCGCCTCCTGCACCACCAATTGCCTCGCCCCCGTGGTCAAGGTGGTGCACGAGGCGATCGGCATCCGCCACGGCCAAATCACCACGATCCACAACCCGACCAACACCAATGTGGTCGTCGATGCCCCGCACAAGGACCTGCGCCGGGCCCGCAGCGCCATGACCAGCCTGCAACCGACCACGACCGGCAGCGCCACGGCGATCGCCCTCATCTATCCCGAGCTCAAGGGCAAGCTGAACGGCCATGCGGTGCGGGCGCCGGTGCTGAACGCCAGCCTGACCGATTGCGTTTTCGAGATGACGCGGGAGACCAGCGCCGACGAGGTGAACGCCCTCTTCGCCGAAGCCGCCGCCGGCCCCCTCGCCGGCATTCTCGGCTACGAGGGGCGCGCCCTGGTCTCGGCCGATTACGCGCGCGATACCCGCAGTTCCATCGTCGACGGACTGTCCACCATGGTGACCGATGGCACGCTGCTGAAGGTCTATGCCTGGTACGACAATGAAATGGGCTACGCCTGCCGCATGGTCGATCTTGCCACGATGATCGGGCAAAGGGGCCTTTGACCATGGCCGGCATCCGTAATTACGCGATCGTCACCGCCGCCTACTGGAGCTTCACGCTCACGGACGGCGCGCTGCGGATGCTGGTGCTGCTGCATTTCTATCGGTTGGGCTATTCCCCCTTCACCCTCGCCCTGCTGTTCCTGCTCTACGAGGCGGCGGGGATCGGAGCCAATCTGATCGGCGGCTGGCTTGCCACCCGTTACGGCATCACGCGGATGCTGGGCGTCGGCCTCGCCACGCAGATCGCCGGCTTCCTCCTGCTGTCCCTGCTCTCGCCGGACTGGGGCGAGGTGCAGGCGGTCGCCTGGGCCGTCGCCTGCCAGGGCATCTGCGGCGTCGCCAAGGACCTGACCAAGACCGCGTCCAAATCCGCGATCAAGCTCACCGCGGGCGACGGTTCCTCCCGCCTGTTCCGCCTGGTCGCCTGGTTCACCGGCAGCAAGAATGCCATGAAGGGCATCGGCTTCTTCCTCGGCGGCCTGCTGCTGGAAACCCTGGGCTTCCGTATCGCCCTGTGGTCCATGGCCGGCCTGCTGCTGCTCGTCCTGCTGGCCGGCACCCTGTCGCTGCCGCGGCGGCTCGGCCGTTCCACGGCGTCGAAAAGCACGAAGGAACTGTTCTCGAAGTCGGCGGGGGTCAACCTCCTGGCCCTTGCCCGGATCGGCATGTTCGGGGCGCGCGATGTCTGGTTCGTGGTCGGCGTGCCGGTTTTCCTTTATGCCGCCGGCTGGAGCTTCACCGGTGTCGGCACGTTTCTCGCGCTCTGGACCATCGGCTACGGTCTCGTGCAGGCCGCCGCTCCGGCCTTCATCCGGCGCAGCGCGGACGGCCTCAGCCGCGAAGTATCGGCGGCGCGCTGGTGGTCCCTGGCGCTCACGCTTGTTCCCCCCGGCCTGATCGCGGCGCTGAACTGGCCGATCACCATCGGCGGCACGGTCTTTCCGCCCGACGCCATCCTGGTCGCCGGTCTCGCCATCTTCGGCTTCGCCTTCGCGATCAATTCCTCGGTCCATTCCTATCTGATCCTCGCCTACGCCGGTTCGGAGAAGCTGGCGGAGGACGTCGGCTTCTATTATGCCGCCAACGCCGCCGGCCGCTTCATCGGCGTCGCCCTTTCCGGCATCCTCTATCAGGCGGGCGGGATCGAGGCGGCACTGGCCGGTTCGGCCGCCATGCTGGCGAGTTGCTGGCTCGCCACCCTGTTCCTGCCGCCGCGAGCCCGGCCGATCGAACAGGCCAAGGGGTGAGCGTGATCATGCCCGCGATTGTTGCGGCGGGCGTCCCGAGATCCGCGGTCTGCCGACCTCGGAGAGGAAGATGTCCGAATGCCGTCAGGACACCTTCGAGCGCGGGCACGATTACGCTCGCCGCCGATCTTTTCGATGAACCGGACAGTTTCCAGGATTTCGTCGTTGCCCATGAACGGCTTCACCTGCGCGTGCCGAACCACGGCTGCCTGTTCAAGGCGTTGATGACGGCGCATGTATCTGGCTGGCGATCCTTTTAGCGACAGTTCGTGTTTCTGCATCGCCCGGATAACGGACACGGGGGCGGCCAGGCCGGATACGGCTGGTTGCCCCCTGGAACGACAAGAAGCCCACGGGCTTTCGCGCGTGGGCTTCTTGTAATCTATTTGGTTTCGGGGGCTGGCAGCTACCGGGAACGGCATTCTCTCAAGGCAACCATTTAATCACATTGTTGAACCGCGCCGGGTTTGTCGGAGGCCAATCCTTTTGAGAGGATGTGGCGATGACGAACGAGAGTGCGATGAAGTTTTCCTCCGAGATGCGTGCCCGGGCGGTGCGCATGGCGCAGGACCACGGGAGAGAGCCCCCCTCGCGCTGGGCGGCGATCTCGGCAGGGGCGGCCAAGGTCGGCTGCACGGCAGAGACGCTGCGGCTGTGGCTCGAGAAAGCCGAATGTGACAGTGCGGACGGCGGTCGTGGCGGCGATGTGGAAGCCCGGCTGAAAGCGCTGGAGCGCGAGAGGCGGGAGCTTCGGCAGGCGAACGAGATCCTGCGCAAGGCGTCGGCTTATTTTGCCCTGGCGGAGCCAGGCCGCCGACACAAGCCATGATCGCCTTCGT
>NZ_JBAQRT010000032.1:0-9989 GCF_049306435.1 Zavarzinia sp. | reverse complement strand
AGGCGGCGACGACCATCCGCATGGACGCAGCCGGCAACCCGCGACCGGAGAAGCGCCATCTGATCGGCTTCTTCGTCATGGTCGTCGGCATGTTCATGGCGATCCTCGACATCCAGATCGTCGCCTCCTCCCTGTCCGAGATCCAGGCCGGCCTCGGCGCCGCGCCCGACGAAATCGGCTGGGTGCAATCGTCCTATCTGATCGCCGAAGTCGTCATCATTCCGCTGTCGGGCTGGCTGTCGCAGGTGATTTCCACCCGCTGGCTCTTCGTCATTTCCTGCGGCGGCTTCACCCTCGCCTCGCTCGCCTGCGCCTTCTCGTGGTCGATCGAATCGATGATCTTCTTCCGCGTGCTGCAGGGTTTCCTCGGCGGCGCGATGATCCCGACGGTCTTCGCCACCTCCTTCTTCGTCCTCGGCCGCAACAATCCCCGCGCCTCGATCCTGATGGGCCTGATCGCCACCATGGGGCCGACCCTCGGCCCGACCCTGGGCGGCTGGATCACCTCGGCCCTGTCCTGGCACTGGCTGTTCCTGCTGAACATCATCCCCGGCATCTTCGTCACCCTGACGACGGCGACGCTGATGGACATCGACCGGCCGAACCTGAAGCTGCTCAAGGGCTTCGACCTTCAGGGCATCTTCGCCGTCGCGGTCTTCCTCGGCTCGATGCAATATGTCCTCGAGGAAGGCGCCAAGGACGACTGGTTCCAGTCGGACACGATCGTCGGCTTCACCACCGCCGCAGCCGTCGGCGCCTGCTGGTTCTTCTGGCGCTCCTTCACCTATGCCCAGCCGGTCATCGACCTGCGGGTCTTTTCCAACCGCAATTTCGCCATCGGCTGCCTGATCGCCTTTTCGATCGGCTTTGGCATGTATGGCTCGGTCTATGTGCTGCCGCTGTTTCTCGCCCGGGTCTCGGGTTACGACAGCTATCACATCGGCACCGTGCTGGCCGTCACCGGCCTGTGCCAGTTCCTGGCGACGCCGATCGCCGGCATCCTGTCCCGCAAGCTCGACGCGCGGGTGGTGCTGGGCATCGGCGTGTTCTTCTTCGCCCTCGGCGTTTATCTGAATACCTTCCTGACCTCGGAATCCGGCTTTTCCGATTTCGTGCTGCCCCAGGCGGTGCGTGGCTTCGGCATCATGATGTGCATGATCCCGGCCAACATGCTGGCCCTCGGCGCCCTCGGCATCGACCAGATGAAGAACGGCTCGGGGCTTTACAATCTGATGCGCAACACGGGCGGCGCCTTCGGCCTCGCCGCCATCAACACCCTGCTGACCGACCGGCTGGCGCTTCACGTCTCGCGCCTGTCGGAAGCGGTGAATCCGGCCCGGCTGGCCGCGACCGAGAAGCTGGAAGGCCTGTCGACCTATATCTCGACATCCGCCGGCGGCACCATCGACGGCGACAAGGGCGCCCTGTCGATGCTGCGCCAGATCGTGCAGCAACAGGCTTCGGTCCTGGCCTTCACCGATGTCCTGCTGATCATGGCCGGCGTCTTTGTCTTCGTGCTGCTGTTCGTGCCCCTGATGCGCCTGCCCCGGGCGACGACGATCGTCGCCGAACACTGACATTCGTCCAAAACGTGAGGACAGTTCACTTTTTCATTGCCACATCTGCACCCTCGAATTAGTCTGACAGAAAATCAGATCACCCCGACACCAAACAACACGGGGGATCCCAAGGGAGGGTAATGGAATGAATGCTCTGGTCTCCCAGATCACGAAGGATCCGGCTTACAACACGGTCCGGCCCAACGACTTCGGCGCCATGATCGCCGTCGATCGCTATGGCCAGCGCTCGACCGCGTTCGACAAGATCATCACCGCGACCCATGACCATTTCTGGGACCCGCTCGATCCGGCCTATATCGACTTCTCCCAGCCCTTCGACATGGAAAACCAGCCACTGCTGCCCTTCGACCTGATGGTCGAGCTGCAGTCGGCCGTCGCCGACAAGCTGGACGAAAAGCAGAAGATCCAGCTCGTCAACATGAACACCCATTGGTCGCTGTCGTCGATCCTGCACGGCGAACAGGGGGCCCTCGGCCTGTCGGCCAGCCTGTGCCACATCCTGGTCGATCCGGGCGCGCAGGAATATGCCGCCAACCAGGCCCGGGAAGAGGCGCGCCACGTCACCGCCTTCACCCGCTACATCCAGGCCCGCTGGGGCAAGCCGGCGCCGGTCGGCCCGATCCTCGGCAACCTTTTGACCGAACTCGTGCTGGCGGAAGAAGTCTACAAGAAGCTGGTCGGGATGCAGATGCTGGTCGAAGGTCTCGCCATGGGCGCCTTCGCCATGCTGCACGCCAAGACCTTCGATCCCCTTCTGAAGAAGACCACCCAGCTGGTCATGACCGACGAGGCCTTCCACCACAAGTTCGGCAAGATCTGGGCCGACCGGACCATGCCGAAGCTGAGCCAGGAAGAACACGACAAGGTCGAGGACTGGGCCTTCAACTGCTTCCAGTCGCTGTTCTTCAATCTAGTCTCCCCCGACCAGAAGGGCTGGATCTACGAGCGTCTCGGCCTCGATCCCGCCTGGGTGCAGGCCGCCGTGCTGGAAGCCGCGACCGACGACCTGCGCCGCGAGCGCATGAAGGACGGCACCGACATCTTCCGCGTGCTGATCAAGACGTTGCTGAACGCCGGCATCATCACCGACCGCACCAAGTGGTTCTACGAGCAGTATGTCGACATGGTCCAGCTGAAGGCCGAAGGCGACTACAGCGTGGGTGATGCCATCGCCGAGGAAGGCATCGAATATCTGAAGGGTATCAACAAGAACCGTAAGAGCTTCGGCAAGGCGGTCGCGTAAGGGCTTACCCTCTGACAAAGGGCCGTCGGCGCGAGCCGGCGGCCCTTTTCTTTTGCCCGCTCAATACGGCAGGGGATCGAAGCAGCGATCCTCGTCGAGGCGGAAGTCCTCGGCATTGCCGGCGCGCGCGCGCCAGGCCGCGGTCAGCGGCCGCTCGTCATCGCCGGTCAGCGCGTGATAGGCGGGCAGGTCGGGCGTGCCCCCGACTCGGTAGCAGTTCTTCGCCGCGCCCGGCACCTCGATGCACAGGGCCTCGCCGCTGAAATCCCGCTTCACCGACCAGCGGCCGACCTTGGCGCAGCGGCCCTCCAGCCGGACGAAGCGCCAGTTGCCATCGAAATAATCGACGGTCGGGCGCGGATCACCCTTGATCGAATGCAGGTCGAAGGTCCGGTCGCGCAGGATGGCGGCCAGCGGCGATGCCGGCCCCCCTTGCGTCGAGGGCAACCAATGTTCGTCGCCCCGCGAAAGCCCGACCATCCGCCCGGCGAATTCGCGCATGAAGCCGCTCAAGCCGTCGGTCGCCACCGTCGACAGCGCCAGGACCGCATTCTCGCACGCCAGTTGCCAGCCATCGGGGTTGCGATAGCGCCGCTCGGCCGCGACCCGGGTCTCGACCACCTTGCCGGAGGCATATTGGACATGGATGACGGCCGAGAGGTCGATCCGCGCGGTCGAGGCATGATGCGAGATTTCGGCGAAATGCTTGCGGTCGAACCAGAAGCGCCGCTCGAACGACAGGTCGGCGACCGGCGGATCCGCCGTCACCACGATCTGCCCGGCGTAGCCCCCGGCCCGCAGCGCCGCCGGATCGAGCATCTCGGCGCCGATCTCGTAGGCTTCGACCGTGGGCGCCACCACCCGCCGGATGGACAGGTCGAAAGCCTCGCGCAGGTCGAGCGTGACGGCCTCGGCGTTGCAGTCGTAATCGGAGGGCAGGACCCGGGTCGCCAGCGCCTCGTCGCGCAGGACCAGCAGATATTTGCCGGGATGCGGCGCGATCCTGACCATGGGCGGCGCCTCCACCGCCTCGACCGGCGCATCGAGATCGGTGCCCCAGCCATAGCCGAGGTCGAAGGCGCAACCGCCCAGCAGCGCGGCCGTCGTGACCAGAATCATCGCGGTCTTCAATGGGCATCCCCCGTCAATCGCCTGATTCTACGGAGCGCGGGAGAAGGCGGCAATCGCTGATCGACCTCGCGCCGGATCGACATCGGGCGGTATCGGGCAGCCCCGACATTTCCGCATGACGGGAAAGCGCTGGACGTTGGCCGGGCCTGTAACCTCGCCACGGGGGCCGGCGAACTTCAGGACAAGGACGAGATGAAGACGAGGATCGCAGACAGAGGCTTCCAACCCGCCAACCGCGCCTGGGTCATTCCCCGCAGCGGCGGCCGCCAGCGACCGATACCCGTTTTCACGCCCTTGTAAGAGACGCGCGGCTCGCGCAGCCAGGCTTGACACCATCGAACCCCGAACACGGGCCTGTCCCGCCACGGCGGGAACGTCCCCGCCTATGTAATCAGAAAGGTTACTATCATGAACACCCGTAACATCTTCTCGGCCCTCGCCATCCTCTCGGTCGCCGCCATCGCCTCGAGCGGCGCCAGCGCGGCGCAGCAGTCCGGCGGCAGGGACGGCTACGGTCCCGGCATCACCTACGCGCAGAAGGCGGCGCCGAGCAGCGTCCTGTCCCTCGCCCTCGTCGATAACGACCCGATGGGCGGCCCCGGCATCGTCGTGCAGAACGCGCCGACCGCCAACGCGGGCCAGACCGATCGTTTCGGCGATCTCGAGATCGTCGCGGACTACCCGTCCAGCGAGCGTAACGGCCGCTGACGCCGGGACTCGACTCGCCTCTTCCGTTGGAAGGAAGGGCCGGGTTCCCCCGAGGGACCCGGCCCTTGCCTGTCCGCCGTTCAGCGCGGCGAATGCTTGGCCAGGATACGCTGCAGGGTCCGGCGATGCATGTTCAGCCGGCGCGCCGTTTCCGAGACATTGCGCTCGCACAGTTCATAGATGCGGTTGATGTGTTCCCAGCGCACCCGGTCGGCCGACATCGGCCGATCCGGCGGCTCGGGCCGCGTGTCGCCCGAGGCCTGCAGGGCGGCATCGATATCGTCGGCATCGGCGGGCTTCGCCATGTAATCGACGGCGCCGGCCTTCACCGCGGCAACCGCCGTCGCGATATTGCCGTAACCCGTCAGCATGACGACGCGGGCATCGGGATTGATATCCCGGATCGCGGCGATGACGTCGAGGCCATTGCCATCCGCGAGACGCAGGTCGCAGACGGCATAGCGCGGCGGATTGCTGCGCGCCGCGCTGATGCCGGCGGCGACCGATGGCGCCGTCGTGACAGCATAGCCGCGCTTGGCCAGCGCCCGGGCCAGGCGCTCGCGCAGGATATCATCGTCGTCGACCAGCAGCAGCGTGCGGTTAGGGTCGACGTTCGAGGGCGCAGGCGTGGTGTCCATGGTCATTCTGTCTCCCGTGCTCACTCGTTCCGAGTGTCGCCGGCGGCGGTCGCCTGACCGGAGCCGCCAATGTCCAATATGCCCCGGGGCCAGCGAATCGCAACCTCCGCGCCGCGTCCGACCCGATTGAAGAAGCCGATGCGCCCGCCCGAATGCTCGATCAGCGTCTTGGCGATGAAAACGCCAAGGCCAAGCCCCTCGCCCTTCCGCGTCGTCACATAGGGCTCGCCCAGGGATTCGAGAATTTCCGCCGAGAAACCGGGGCCATCATCACTGACGGCGACCACGACTTCCCGCTCGTCCCAGTCGATGGTGATCACCACCTGTTCCCGGGCGAAACGCATGGCGTTTTCGACCAGATTGCCAAGGCCGTGGATGATTTCCGGGCTGCGCCGGACCTGCGGTTCCTCGCCCTCGCCGACATCCTCGATCTGGAAATTGATCTGGCGCCGCAGATGAGGCTCCGCCGCCGCCTCGACGAGGGCGGTCAGGCCGAGGATGGAGAAGGTCTCGTCCCGCATGTCCTCGGGCCGGCGGGACAGGCGCGACAGGATCTCGCGGCAGCGCGCGGTCTGGCTGCGCAGGATGGCGAGATCCTCGGCCTGAGGGCTGTCCGCCAGGTCGTCCGCCAGTTCGCGGACGACGATGGCGATGGTCGCCAGTGGCGTGCCGAGTTCATGCGCCGCCGCCGCCGCCAGCGTGCCCAGGGCGGAAAGCTGCTGTTCCCGGGCGAGGGCATCCCGAGTCGCGGCGAAGGCGCTGGACAGGCGCCGCGCTTCCGCCGCGACACGCCAGGCATAGGTGACGATGAAGACCATGCCGAGCGAGAGGCTGGCCCAGATGCCGATCATGTAGATGGGATCGATGTCGAAGGGCTGGCCCCGCCAGGGCAGCGGCAGATGCAGCACCGAGAGCATGGTGATGCAGGCGAAGGCCAGCGCGCCAAGGCCGATGGTCAGCCCGAGTTCGAGGATCGTCGCCGAAATCGTGACCGGCACCAGAATAAGGAAGGAGAAGGGATTCTGCAGCCCACCGGTCAGATAGAGCAGCGCGGCGAGTTGCAGGATGTCATAGGCGAGATAGAGTCCGGCCTCCCGGTCCGACAGGCGTTTGGCCGCCGGATAGACCGCCTGAAGCACGATGTTCAGCAGGATGGAGGCCGCGATCGGAATCGAGATCGCCACCATCGGCAGCGGAAAATCGAGGATCACGGCCACGACGAACAGCGCGCCGGTCTGGCCGGCAACCGCCAGCCAGCGCAACAGGACGAGGGTGTGGAGCCGCAGGGGCGCGCCAGCCGCCGCCTTGGTCAGCGATGTCGCCGGGTTTTCCCGTTCCAGGTCTTCGCGCGGGGACTGCATCATGATCGCCATGGCGCCAGACTAGAGAGTGGACGGCCCCCTGGCCACAGCATTGCGCTCGCTAACCCTCTGACTTTGTGTTGAAGGCGGCGAGCTGTTCCTTCGTCGCCTCGCGCTGGTACAGCTTTTTCCACTCGTCATAGGCCATGCCGTAGACTTCGGCCCGCGCCTCGTCCTTGCTCAGGGCGACACCGGCCTCGTCGGCGGCCTCCTTCAGCCAGTTCGACAGGCAGTTGCGGCAGAAGCCCGCCAGAGTCATCAGGTCGATGTTCTGGACATCCACCCGCTCGCGCAGATGCCCGACGAGGCGGCGAAAGGCGGCCGCCTCCAGTTCGATCCGGGTTCCGTCATCCATGGTCGATCGCCTTTCCGGTGAAGCGCATAGGGTTGATTAACTTTTGGCAGCGAAAATCCCGCCATGCAACCGCCCCGCCAGCGTCCATGACTGCGTCCGCTGCGCCTCCTCCGCGGACCCCGAGAACACCGCCCCATGTCATCATGTGGCGGCTGTCGGCTCTCATTGCCATTCTTGGCCTGCTGTTCGGCACCCATTTGCTGCTCGACCGCCGGGCATTTCTTGGCGAGATCACGGCGAGCACCAGGCTGGGCGCCACCATATTGGGCGACTGGACGGCCCGAACCTTCGACTTCACGAGCAGCCTGATGGCCGCGGCGGGCGAACTGACGGAAGCGCGTCAGTCGCATGATGACGCCGAGACCATCGGCACCGCCTTTCATCGCCTGCTGGGGGTGAACCCCGCGGTGGTCGACCTCGGCCTCTACACGGCGGAGGGCCGATTGCTCGGCTCCGCCCAGCGGGGCGGCCGATTGCCGGAACAGCTTCGCGAGCCGGCCTGGCGCGCGCCCCTGACCCTGCCCGGTATCGGCCCCGCCACGGTCGGCGCGGTGCAGGAGGATCGCCGTGGCCGGCCGTTGATCATCGCGGCCTACCAGCTGCGGACCGGGGAGTTGCTGGTCGGCGCGATCGATCCCGACTACATGGTCGCGGCCTTCCGCACCGTCCTGCGCCGGCCGGCCAGCGTCGTCACCCTACTCGATTCCAAAGGCCAGATCATGGCCCGCACCCGAAAGGATCGTTTCATCATCGGCGGCACCCTGCCGATGACCGTCACCGCGGCCGACGCCGAAATCGAGGGCGTCGCGAATGCCGATCCGCGCCTTGCCGGCGAGGCCCCGATCGCCCGCCTCGGCCTCGACCTGACGCTGACCACCTCGAAGCAGGATATCGCCGCCGAATGGTGGCGGCGCCAGACCCTGTTCATCGCGATGTTCGCCGCCGCGCTGTCGGTGCTGATCGTCGGCGGCCATGCGTTCTACAAACGCCTGCTCGACATCGAGCGCAATCGGATCGACCTTCGGCAGGCCCGGGACCGCGCGCAGGACGCCAGCGAGGCGAAATCCCGCTTCCTCGCCATGATGAGCCACGAGCTTCGCACGCCGATGACCGGCGTCATCGGCACGCTCGACCTGCTCCGGCAAAGCGCGCTGACCGGCCGTCAGGCCCAGCTCGTCAAGGTGCTGGCGACATCGGCCAATGCCCTGCTCGAAGTGCTGAACGATATTCTCGACTTTTCCAAGATCGAAGCGGGCGCCGTGCAGATCGAGGCCGTCGATTTCCGCCTTGAAGACGTCCTCGAAAACACGACCGACATGTTCGAGGCCCGCTGCCAGCAGAAGAACATCCGGCTGACCACGGTGATCGAGCGCGATGTGCCGACCTGGCTGACCGGCGATCCGACCCGCATCCGACAGGTCCTGACCAATCTCGTGGGCAATGCAGTCAAATTCACCGAGGGCGGCGAGATCGGTCTTCGGGTCTGTCTTCGGACCCTCGGCGAGATGCCGACGGGGGGACCCATCCACCTCCTGTTCTCGGTACAGGATTCCGGCGTCGGCATATCCAGCGCCACCCAGTCCCATCTGTTCGAGCCCTTCGTCCAGGCCGACGCCTCGACCGCGCGGCGTTATGGCGGCACGGGACTCGGCCTTGCGATCTGCCGCCGGCTGGTTCAGGCCATGGGGGGCGAAATCGGCCTGACCAGCGCCATCGGCAACGGCAGCCGGTTCTGGTTCACCGTGCGTCTCGACAGGGCCCCGGGTCAGCCGCGCGCGGCATCCGCCGTGGCTTCCCCCGCGCCGGCATCGGCGACGCCGCACAATGGTGCCCGTGTCCTTGTCGCCGAAGACAATGAGATCAACCGTTTCCTGATCCGGGAACAGCTGACCCGGCGCGGCTATCGGGTGACGACGGTCGAGAACGGTTGGCAGGCGGTCGAGGAACAGCGCAACAACCCGCATGACCTCGTCATTCTCGACATGCGGATGCCGGTGATGGACGGGCCGACCGCCCTTGCCCATATCAGGGCGCTCGACGGTGTCGCCGCGACCTGTCCGGTGGTGGCCCTGACCGCCGACGCCCTGGCGGAAGAAATCGAAATCTATATCCGCAGCGGCGTCGACGCCCTGCACACCAAGCCGATCGACTGGCTTGCCCTCGACGAGACCCTGTCCCGCCTGCTCGACCAGAGCGGGACGATGATCGCGGCGCGGGGCTCGCGGAAGGGAACGGCCCCGGCCGCCGTCCCGGTATCCCTGCGGGGCCTCAATCGCGCCGATCCCGGCTTCGACCGCGCGATGATCGACGAACTGGCGGATGTGATGGATGGCCAGGCGATCCGGGAGTTGGTCGCTTCTTTCCGCGTCACCCTGGTCAAGGAAGGCGCCATCCTGCGCGACGCCGCGCTGGCGGGCGACGCCGCCCGTCTGCGCGAGGCCGCCCATACCATCCAGGGCATGGCCGCCCAGATGGGGGCGAACGGCATCGCCACCGTCGCGCGGACCATCCGCCTCGACGGGCCGAGCCCGATATCGCCCGAGGACCTGCCGGCCCGCCTCGACCTCTATGACACGATCGTGGACGCGACCCTGAACCGGATCGATGTCTTCACCAGCCTAGGCGCCGCCTGACCTCCGCCGCGATGCGCGGCATCTCGTCCAGTGGCTCATAGGTCCAGCGCCCGAAGCTGCCGTCGAACCAGCGCACATAACCATCGGCGACGAGATCGTCGACGAAACGGCCGAGGCGCTTCGAGCGGCCGGGCAGTCGGGCGACATGAACGGGCCGGCCGGTCAGCAGCGCTTCCGAGATCATCGAAACCGAATCGGCCGTGATCACCAGCTGATCGGCAAGGCCGAGCAGGCCGAAATAGGGATTGTCGCCCTTGCCGTCCCAGATGAAGCGCGGCCGGTCGCCGAGCGCCTGGCGCAGCGCGTCGAGGGCGGCGGGGCCGGTGCGCCGCGACGGCGT